>NZ_JBFUHM010000037.1:0-47442 GCF_056402395.1 Peribacillus sp. P4_B1 | reverse complement strand
CCATATGATAACGCCGTCGCGGAAGCGACCTTTAAAATCATTAAGACTGAGTTCGCCAATCAAAAAAAGTTTACGAACTTATCCCAGCTAACGCTCGAATTTGGAGACTATGTGAACTGGTTTAATAAGCTAAGAATTCATGGAACTCTTGGCTACTTAAGTCCTCTAGAATATAAAAAATTATCCCTTAAAAAAGTTGTTTGATTTAGTGTTGACAATCCAGTTAGTAAAAAAGTATAAATTGGGCCAGTCTATGTCCAGAAGGGGGACTTGTTGGGACAATGCCCCGCAAGAATCATTCTTTGGACATTTTAAGGACGAAGCTTATATAAAGCCATGCCAGACTTTAGGGGAGTTAAGAAGGGAAATCAAAGAATATATGACTTATTATAACCAGTATAGATATCAGTGGGATTTAAAAAAGATGACCCCTGTTCAATACAGAGATCATCTTCTAGAGATAGCCTAACCTTTTTTTAAAATTGTCCTTTACATAGGGTACAGTTTATAACAGAGACCTCCTTTCTTATACTCCCTAATGCTAAACATTCTCTTTGCTGTCATTTACTTGTTTTGCTACTTTTTGGTGAATTTCTGTTTCAATTACATCAATAAGATCATCCTCAATCTTTTGATTGGGCTGAGGATGGAACCATTGTATTTCTCCTTCGTGAACAAATCCTTTGTATTCCTCTCCTTGCACTTGCAAAGAAAATTGTTGGCGTTCATGTACCCGGTCTTCAAATGCTGGTTTTAATTCAAGGTCTGTAATCTCTTTTGGAATTCCATTGTGCCGCATTAATGATTGTATGGTAGATTCAATTGTTTCTACCTTACTTTCACCAATCATTTGTTTCGGGTGTGGGTGGAGCCAATAGATCTCATCATCATGAAAATGCCCCTTGAATTCATCGCCTTCGACCTTAAAAGCGAATGCGTGTCGCTCATGAACACGATTCTCAAACACTTTTTCGACTTCAAAATCTTCAAGTTCGGGTTTTGCATTCATATCTTCAGACATAATATAACCCCTCTCATGAAAGTTTGCACTTGAATTTTTTTACTGGACTATCGTAAATATTCTAGAGTTACAAAACGTTCTAATATCGGAGTAATAGTCCATTAATTGCCTATTATATAGTTCTTTATTTACGACTGTCCATTTAAAAGGTAAAATTCATGAAAAATCAGTCTTTAATAACACAATAGGACAAGGAGAACTGTAAATTTGGGTATACGGTATAAGTGTCATCTGCTCGTTTACTATTAAGGATCTCCATCCGATGGATGTATTAGTATTTCCGCAATGAGCTTGGTGTACAATTATTCCACTTCTCGCTGAAGACCTTATGGAACTGATTCAATAATCGTTCAATGGAGTTCGCAAGGATTCGTATGCTGAGGCCGGGCACCAGTCTGGAAATTCCAAATTTAACTGGATTGCAGGGGTTATGATCTCCTTGTTTTCCTCATCTAGTAGTTGGTCTAGATTGACATTCAAAATGTTTTCTTGCAAGGGAAGATCTTTATTCACTGCAGTATCGTCAACTTTTCAGATCCAACCTTCTTTTTGGCTAATTTAGCTGCATGATGCAGGGCATGAGACGAAGTCGTCGAGCCATCAAATGCTACTAAGATTTTTTTAAAAAATACATATCTTCCTTTCTTGTGTAGTTTACCAAGCCCTATGTTATTCAACATTGATAAGTGTATAAATATTGTTTGCTATATCCATATTAAAATTATCGAATTTACTTTTCCCCAGAGCAATATCAAAGGGAGGTGTTAAATTTCCAATGCGGAAACCAGATTCAGCTTTTCAAAAAAGCGAGCTTGCCAAGCTTTTAACAGCGTGCGGAGAGTCAGCAGACTTTCTTACTTTCAGGCTCCATGAAAACTCTCCCTTTTTCATTGCCTATTTTAAAACTTTAGTTAAACCAGAGATTATTCACCACGATATTCTCCCTACAGTTAAAGAAGATAAGCTTTATACTTTAGGAGAAATAAAAGAAAAGCTATCAATCGGGGATCTTTCTATTACGGACAATATACCGGATATTCAAGATAAATTAATGACTGGAAATTTGATTTTTTACAAGAAAGAAGGGCAGCCTGCCTGCCTGGCTGTTCCGGCACTAGCCGTCGAAAAGCGGCAAGTATCCACTCCGGAAACGGAATACTCAGTGGTTGGGCCGAAGGAAGCTTTTGTTGAATCACTCGATACAAATTTAAATCTCGTGCGTAAACGCCTGCCGATTCTCGAGCTGCAGGTAAAAGAACTGATGGTCGGTAAGTTATCAAAAACCCGGGTCGCGGTCGTGTACGTGAAAGGAATCGCTGACCCGGAAAACGTGAATACGGTCATCCAGCGGATTCAAGGGATTGAATACGATGAAATTGTAGACAGTTCGTTTCTCAGCCAAATGATCGCCGATAATAAAAACTCTCCATTCCCACAGTTCATCGACACAGAGAGGCCTGATAGGCTTGCCGCAGTACTAGCTGAAGGGAAAGTTGCCATCTTTTCGGACGGATCGCCCACTGCGATATCAGGTCCCGTATCATTAATTACATATTTCGCCGCATTTGAAGACTATCTTTCCATTTGGAATGTCGCATCCGCTTTCCGGCTTCTCCGGCTCTTTGCGGTTATTTTCTCTGTTTTAGCCTCATCGACTTATGTAGCCGTTTTAACTTATCATTATGAAATGATCCCCAGGGATGTACTGAGCTTGCTGATTACATCAAGGGGAAGTATTCCGTTTCCACCCTTTTTGGAAGCTATTCTCCTTGAATTGGCGATTGAGCTTTTGCGGGAGGCAGGCGCTCGGCTGCCGACAAAGATTGGCCAAACGATTGGGATTGTAGGCGGAATTGTGCTCGGAACAGCGGCTGTTCAAGCAGGTTTGACAAGTAATGTACTGCTTATTGTCGTGGCCACAGGCGCACTTGCTTCTTTCACTACTCCTATCTACCAGCTCAGCAACGCGATCCGCCTGATTCGCTTTCCATTTATCATGCTTGCCCAGCTGCTAGGCCTTATCGGAGTCGCCGTCTGCTTTGCTTTTCTTATGTCTCATTTATTAAAGCTGACTTCTCTCGGTCGTCCTTTTCTTGAGCCGATCTATCCTTTGCGCGTGGAGGATTTTAAAGACTCTATTATTCGACTGCCATTCACCAAGCAAGCACCACGGCCCCTCCAAATAAGAGCAAAAGACCGTGTGAGATTTCAGCAGGAGGCTCCGCAAAAAAAAGATTGGGATATTGACGACTAAATTGCATATGGAGGCGCTGTATGCTGCCCTTACCGCCGGAGAGCCGGAAAGTTTCTCCTTTCTTTGTTTTTTATCTTATTGTCTCGGCGCAATTTGGCTTGAGCGTTTTCAGCTTTCAACGGTATATTGTTAAAGCTGTGGGCAATGATGCCTGGATTGCTGTTATTATCGCCGGTCTCTCGATTCACATTGTCTTGTGGATGATTTATCAAATATTAAATAAAGGAACGAATGATATTACTGTTATCCACAAGGAACTGTTTGGAAAAGGGCTTGGAGGGCTCCTCAGTTTGGCTTTGATTGTTTATTTGCTGACTTTGGCTGTCTCTGTGTTCCGTAATTATATCGAATTGATTCAAGTCTGGATCTTTCCGCAATTGGAAACATGGTATATGGCCCTGATTCTTTCATCGCTCGTTTATGTGTATGTAATCGGAGGCTTTCGAGTCGTTGTTGGGATTTGCTTCCTCAGTTTCATCTTAACGACTCCTATATTTTTTATAATGTTAGAGTTCCCATTACGGCACGTGCAGTTTTCTCATCTTTTGCCTATTTTGGATCATACGGCAGTTGAGTTCTTATCCGCCTCTAAAAAGATGACGTATAGTTTAACGGGATTTGAAACACTTTTTTTCTTTTATCCTTTTATAAAAAATGCTCCATGCTCGCAAAAGTGGGTGCATTATGGAGCGGCGTTCAGTACTTTTTGTTATTTAGTAATAATGATCGTTTCCCTTATGTACTTTACTAAGGCTCAATTAATTGAGTCGATTTGGCCGACATTAACTTTTTGGAAAATTGCTGATTTTCCTTTTCTTGAAAGATTTGAGTTTATGGGGATCTCCATTTGGCTGTTTAACGTACTTAATAGTGTTTGTTTGCTTATTTGGGCCGGCACGAGAGGACTGAAGCAGCTGTTTACCGTGAAGCAAAAACAAAGCCTTATTGTAGTACTCATCATGACAGCTGTGGTGGCTGTTCTCTTGAAAAACCGCGAGCAGATCGAGCAGCTAAATACAATAATTGGCTTCGTGAGTCTTTACGTCATTTATGCCTATATTCCATTTCTCTTCTTTTACCAAATGATTAAAAGTAAAATGAGGCGAACGTCATGAAAAAGTACCTCTTTTGGAGCATCTTTACGCTCATCTTGCTGTTCAATTATTCCATTGAAACAAAGATACTTGAAGATATCCAGCACGTTTCGGCCATTGGTTATGACTATGTGGACGGGGACCGGATGAAGGGAACAGCCACCGCTCCTTTTTATCCTGCGGGGTTAGATGTTAAGCCGCTCAATGCCTTCTTTACGGCGGTCGGACATACCATTCTAGACATCTTACAAAAGCAGCAGATGGAGGCCCAAAGAAAGCTCGCCACGGGACGTTTGCAAAATTTTTTGATTAGTAAAGAGCTGGCAAAACACGGAGTTGCCGAGCTTGCTGATCCGCTTGGACGCTCTACCGATATTGGCAGAGATGTTTACATGGCGGTCGTCGACGGCAGCGTAGAGGAGCTGTTAACTTTTGAGTATCCTAATGCGCCGACATCTGCTGAATATCTTTCCGATTTCATGGAGAGAAATCTGAAGGATATTATTCCTCAGCCAACTGTTCATGCTTTCCTGGATCAATATGAAGGGTTCAATCAAGATCCTTTTCTACCTATTATTAGGAAAAAAGACGATCATATTCAATATAAAGGTCTCGCTCTTTTTAAGGATGATCTCTACGTAGGAGAGCTTTCCAATAAGGACAGTTATATATTTAAACTCTTTTACGAAAAGACTAAAACAGGCACATATGAAATAAGCTTCAAAAATAAAAAGTACATTGCTACTGAAAATATTCGATCCAAAGTGAAATATAAAGTGTCCGGCAGCCAAGACAATCCGCGGGTGTCGGTTCATGTCTCGGTGATAGGAGAGGTTAAAGATGCTTCCAGCGTGTTGAAGAAAGGGAACACTATGAAAGAAGTGGAGCAGGAATGGAGCAAAGAGACGACGGAAAGAGCGGAAAAAATGATGAGGAAATTTCAGGAGCTAAAGATTGATCCGCTCGGAATCGGCGAAAAAGTCCGGAGCCATTTTCGGAACTTTGATAAAGAAGCATGGAAAGACCGCTACCCAACCGTTCCTGTTCAATTTTATATGAAGGTTCGTATTGTGAACACCGGCATCACCGAATAGAAAGTGACGTCAAAAAAGGGAGCGACCCAAAAGGATCTAAATTAGTCCCCTTGAAGCGCTCCCTTTTTTCCCCACCCTTTCAATTTAATTCAAGTAATTGGACTATATTTTGCAGAAAAAGCAAGAAGAATATGTGCTCTAAATAAAGAGCCTAAACATAATATACTAGGCGGTATAACCATGAACGATTCCAAGGAAATGATTGTTCAAATTTACGAAGAAGTTCTTAGTTATCAGCGATATGCTTCAAAAACTTCTCTAAATAGGACAACTTTCTTCTATTATATTTACTCTCCAAACACATCTGATTTACACAAATGAATCGCATGGCGTTCTTTTTCAAAAACCTTTTGCAAATAAACTTCTATAGTGGATAGCTGCTCATGGCCCAGACTCTTCATAATCTGATAGACATTAACTCCATTTAAGTGAGAAATGATGGCGAAAGCATGCCTAAAGGTATGAGGACCAACGGAAGAAGAACGGAACTTCAAAAAGAGCAATCCACTCTCTTTTATGACTTTTGTTAAGAATTGAGACAAATAAGAGGGAGAGTAGGCACGGCCGGTATTGGTCGTAAAGAGAGGTTCGTCTCCTTCTGCTGCATCTATATCGTCGATGCCTCTAGCGGAACGGAACATTCGAATACTATTCATTCCTTCAATGGTATTTGCCTTTTTTTACTCCCTTACCTAGGACCTCTAAAAAAAACGTACTGGAAATGGAATCATATTGAAGATCCTTGACCCGGAGTCTTTTAAACTCTTCATTACGCATGCCTGTCATCGTTAGGATATGAATAATCGAAAAAACGATGGGGTGGTTAATTTCCCTGAAGTGATCAAGTAGCTGAATGATTTCCTTTGGTCCCAAATCCCGTTGGGCCGATCATCTTTATGAACATTAAAGAAACCTTCATGAATAGGTTCCGTGATATAGCCTGCTTCCGAACAGGAATTTCAAAAAACTCTTAATGATGGTTGTCTTTCTGGAAAATGTGGCAACGGAATATGCTCCTTTTGTTAAGACATAGGGGCTTTTTTACCTTCGAATGTGCCGGCTAGATAAAGATTTAAAAAGGGTACCCTCCACAACTTTTTCCAAGTCTACATGGATTTCCATTGAATAAGTGGGTAATTGTTCAATAAATTGAAGAAGTTCTCGCTCATAGGCTTAGAAGGTGCGGGTGGACTTTTCATGTTGCAGTTATAAATGCTCTCGCCGTTGAAGAAACCACTGTAGCATGTCTACATCGCTAAAACCTGAAAAAGGATTTTGTCCATTCTTTTCTGTCATATATAATCGTTCTTGTAACTTGGGATTTAACTGTTCTTAATTAAGAGGTGACCTAGTTAATGGGGAAATCAGTAATGCTTGAAGCGTATAACCCTAAGTAGGCCGTTTATATGTTTTTTCTTATTTAGTATTGGGACAGGTAATTGAAAAACAATTTAAAGAAAATCGGTAATGGTGAAGAGAGTGTGAGGATTTTCACTAAACAGGGCAATTTAGTTAAAAATGATACTTGATTGCACTTGCTAAAAGAACCCACGGAGTTTTAACATAGTTGAGAAAGGTATGGGTCAGTGCCCCATACTCTTACAAAATCAAGTGAACGTTTTACTTAAGGAGTGGTTATAATGGCACGTGTTTTATTTATTAATGGTGGATCAGAAGGACATATCAATCCAACTATTGGAGTTGTGCATGAGCTTATTTCGCGTGGAGAAGAGGTGGTGTACTTTACGATAGAAGCTTTTCGAGAGCGTATTGAGAAGACCGGAGCTACTGTACGAACATTAGACGGTGAAAAATTCGTAAAAGCCTTTATCTCTGGTGGAAGAAATTATTTACTCGAAAGAATCAACGGTCTTTTGCATACAGCAGATGTCGTGATACCTAGTGTTCTGAAGCAAATCGAAGGAGAACATTTTGATTATATCATCCACGATTCCATGTTTGGTTGTGGATATTTACTTGCAGAAATACTTAAACTTCCGGCAATTAATTCTTGTACATCTTTTGCGCAGACAAAAGCATCATTCGATAAAATGTTGGAACAACTTTCTAAAAAAATCCCTACAGAAAGAGTTAAACCTATATACGATGAATTTCAAAGCCTGACGGCAATGGTGAAGGAAAAATATGATGTGGTGATCGATTCTCCTTACGAAGTTTTTTGTAATCCTGCACCACTTACAATCATTTATACAACTAGGGAGTTTCAACCTTTCGGAGAAGTATTCAACCAAACTTACAAATTTGTTGGTCCATCCATCTCCACACGATTAAAGCAAGAAAACCTCGACCTTACTTCAATCAAAGGAAAAAGCCCAATTTACATTTCACTGGGTACTGTCTTTAACCAAGAAATTGATTTCTATAAGCTATGTTTTAAGGCATTCGAGGCCACTGATCATACTGTCTTGATGTCTATCGGGAAAAATGCTCAAATATCTGACTTGGGGGAGATTCCTAGAAACTTCATTGTGAAAAATTATGTTCCACAAACTGAGGTGCTGAAATACACGAAATTATTTATCACTCATGGTGGAATGAACAGTACCAATGAGGGTCTCTACTACGGGGTTCCGCTAATTGTAATTCCGCAAAGTGCGGATCAGCCGGTAATTGCCAAGCAAGTTGCCAATATAGGAGCAGGTATTCAATTACAAATGCAAAGTTTGACGGCAAATCAACTTAATGAAGCGGTAGATCATTTGTTAAACCACCCATCCTTCCATAAAGCTGTTTCAAATATTAGTGAATCCTTTCAAAAATCGGGTGGGTATCATCAAGCTGTCGATGAGATTTTCCAATTTAAAAGCCAATATGATATATAAATATAAAGATTTCCTCAGCTGCCATTATTGGCGGCTTTTTTTAGTTGTTTCGGCAACTTCTGTTTTTAATTAAGTAATGAAACAGGAACTATTATAAACGCTAGATTGTGCTCACAACGATATGGATTAGAAAAAGAGAATTTGAGGTTCATTAATGAAAATCACGGAGACTTTGTGAAAGTTTGGCCAAATGCAGTTTAATCCTTTGTTTTTTGTGGGTAGCGGGGGGAAATCCGAATTGGTATTTATGAATGCAGCATTCGTCCAGGGAATTGCTTGCCAACTTCTTGTATGGTTCCGCAGTGGGCTGCTCTGCATTAAAGACTCTTGAATACCATCCAATTAAGTAAAGATACCCTAAACGGTTATCCAGTACATGTCCTGGCAATGGAGGATTCGCCAGAGGAGTACGGGCTATCTCAGGGCTTATCATAACAGGAGAGGCAAAGGGCTTATAAAAGTCATGAATTCGGAAGTGAATCCGCGATATGGTTCAAGGATTAGAGAACAATTTGAAGAAGGATGGAATCATTAAGGCTGTGGGTATAAGGTAAAAACATAACACCTGGTTGAAGGTGCGTTTCCAAATAATCCCACCTAATGAAATCAYGGGAATGGGAGATGATCTTTGTTGAATGGTATGACGGACAGGGAGACTGTTACAACCAGGGAATGGTTGCAGAAAAGCAGGTTTATCCTGTAACGATTATAAAGGAAAGAATGGATCGGGGATTAATCCATTTTAGAGGCAGCTCTAAGGAAATCGGAATCTCCCAAAGTACCTTGTCCCGGTATAAATTGAAAGAGATTAGTTTAACAAACAGGATTTATTTTATGGTTTATAGAAAGTCATATCAAGGAGGGATATTTAGATGTCAAACCATGAAAACGAAGAAATGCTAACAGGAGGGAATGTCTCTAGGGTTTATCGTTCGGGAGATACTGTGCGACGAGAATTAAAGCCAGATAGTCCCAAAATTCATAAGCTATTAAAGCATTTGGAGAACAAAGGTTTCAGTTATGCCCCAAAGTTGTTAGGTATTGATGAAAAAGGAAGGGAGATATTATCATTTATTGAAGGAGAAGCTGGTAATTATCCTTTAAAAGAATACATGCGGTCTAATGATGTCTTAATAGAAATAGCGAAAATGCTCCGACTTTATCATGATTCTGTCAGTGATTTTTCATTTGATGATAGCTGGGAATCGATAGATAACACCCCCCAACAATTTGAGGTACTATGCCATAATGATTTTGCGATATACAACATTATTTTTAAACATGAAAGACCAATAGGTATTATTGATTTCGATGTTGCTGGACCTGGTCCAAGACTTTGGGACATGGCTTATTCTCTTTATAATTGCGTCCCCTTAAGTAGATTTTACCTTTCTGAAACAGGTGAAAGAGTTTATTATAATTCATTACAGCATGCTAACCGTATAAAACAAAGAGTTAGATTGTTTTTTAAATCTTACGGTGAAGGAATAGACGAAGATTATTTGGAAATGGTATTGCTACGATTAGAGGGGTTATGTAAAACAATTACAAAAAAAGCCAGTGAAGGTGACATTGCATTTCAAAAGATGAAAGATGAAGGGCATCTTGAACAATACCAAAACGATATTAAATTCATTTGTGAACATGGAAAAGAGTGGATTTAAGGGTAGGCTTTTGTTGAACTCCCATGAAAATTAAAAAAGCACAAAAAGGGCGCGACAGTCGGTGGTACACCGTGGTCGCCGGAGCCAGACTAACGGATGAGCTCAAAGGCACATAGTTCGACGACCTTCTTCGCCAGCCATTAAAACAGTATCGATATAGATACCAATTTTCATTCTCTGTGGTGAAGCGCTGATTTTTGCGCTTCATTAATGGCTAACGGTGCATTCGTTGAAGATTGAGGGGTCTTTAAGTAAGCTTTTCTTTATGAAACTATTGGGCTAGATAATCAAATGAAAATATACATATTAACCACAATTTAGTAAATTAGTTTAGAGGAGAAGGGTGGCGAATGATGACAAAATATTTAGGGGCTATTTCGCTTGCTTTAATTATCTCGGTTATTTGTTTTTTTACTGCGAATATAACACAAGTAATTGATCCTGGAGTAACAACTTTTCGTGTATTAATGATATGTGGAATCATTATATCGTTCTCTTTTTCTTTTCTCAGTGAGAAAGGACTTTGGAGAAAGTTAGCTTTAGGTCTTAGTATATTTGCTGGTTTCGTTTACTTTATTGCCATCGAATTAATGAGAATAGTATTCCAGGGTAATGGATTTTAAATTAGTTATTCAACTGGAAAGGTGCTTTACGTCAATAAGGAAGGTTGCTGCCGTAGCCTTTTTTTTATGGCACGAAAGGGGCAGGGTAGTTGAAGTATGAATGTGATTTTTTATGGTAAAAAATCAACTTAATAATCTTCATTAAGGAGTCTACCTGCAATATGAAATTAGATGATAAAAAGAAAAAGGTACAAATGAAATATAGAGAGAAAATAAGGATATAGAAAGAAGATAGAAATTACAGTAAAAAACTGCTTGTTATTGTTACTGTAATCATTATTATTCTAGTGGCATACTGGGCAAACTCCTTATAAAAACATATGTAATTCAAATTATAAGCAAAAGCGTGATGTATACGGATTGTGACGTGATTTCGATTTTATCAATCAATCTTATATTCAAATTTGCTCAGCGTACCATATGCGCGTTTTTTGTTCTGGCCCCTGTTTGGGAAAGATCTTGCGGAATAGATCATACCTGTACAGACCATAAAACGCTAAGAGAGAACATAAAAGCTCTCTTAGAAGAGGGCCAACTGGACTTGCGAGGGCCAGAAAAGGTCTAAATAATGGAGAGGTCAGCTATTTTCTATAACAGCTTCAAATCCAATAAAAAATCAAAAAGGTTTCGGAATGAGAACATTCCGAAACCTTTTGGTCTACAAACTGACAGGGTTAAACTACCTCGTGTAAAATTACTTCTGTTTCTCTAACGCTAATTTCAACCCTTTTTGATAATATTGCGTCATCATTTCTTCAGGAACCATGCTTCCACCAGTCCCCCAAATAATATGTGTAGCTTCACTCATCTTTTCCGTTAAACTATGCTTTTGTAAATAATTGATGCCCTCTTTACATAATTTACTTGGTCCTATCATGCCTGCTAGTGCAGAAGGTTCTAAATGGATCCCCTCTGTATCGACTAGTTCTTTTAGCAACTTATACAACTGTTCATCGCTAACCGTATAATTGCCACTTAAAAAAGGTTCCATAGTTTTACCCACAAACCCTGATGGCCTTCCTACAGCAAGTCCATCCGCGTCTGTTACATTATCGATACCAACATCTTGTACAGAAACTTTATCATGAAGTCCAGTCATTAAACCGAGTAACATACATGGTGAGTGGGTAGGTTCTGCAAAGAAACAGTGAATATGGTCTTGGTACAATAATTTCAAACCAAAAGCTACGCCTCCAGGGCCACCACCTACTCCACATGGAAGGTAAACGAACAAAGGATGATTTTCATCTATTATTATCTCTAGCTCTTCTAATTGTTTTTTCAATCGAGATGCAGCCACTGCATATCCTAAAAATAGGTCGTGAGAATTTTCATCATCCACAAAATAACATGTTGGATCACTATCTGCTTGGATTCGGCCTTCCTCTACAGCTTTACTATAATCAGCTTCATATTCAATAACTTTGACATTTTTGCTTCTAAGCAAGTCTTTTTTCCACTGTTTTGCATCAGCTGACATATGAACAGAAACATTAAAACCTAACTTTGCACTGATGATGCCAATACTAAGTCCTAAGTTTCCAGTCGAGCCTACCGCGATTGAATATTTTGAGAAAAGGGTCCGGAATCTATCACTATCTAAAATCGAATAATCATCTTGTTTTGTTAACAATTGATGTTGAAAAGCTAATTCTTCAGCATGTTTGAGAATTTCATAAATCCCGCCTCTTGCTTTAATAGATCCTGATATAGGAAGGTGACTATCACATTTTAGTAATAATTCTCCTGATATAGGTTGTTGATAATCCTGTTCTAAGGATTGTTTCATGGCAGGAATTCTCACTAAGGGAGATTCTATGATACCGTTCGTTCCTTTTGTTTCAGGGAAAACCTTGGCGATATATGGAGCAAAACGCTTCAACCGTTCCTCTGCATCTTTTACATCTTCTTGAGTAAGGGAGGATTTTTTTATTCCCGTTTGAAATTTTTCGACATTTGGATTCAGCCAAAATACTTCATCCATCGAAATGAGCTTGTTTAGTAATGGATATTGGTCTTTCCATGTTTGTATTTCTTTGCTTTCAATCTCTTTCATTTGCTTGATCCTCCTCATTTCTTGTAACAAGTTGTTTTGTAAATTATAATTAAATAAAATTTAATACAGTTTAACATATAATCATCTTTGTGTTAATTTATATTTACCTTTTTTAAATGAAATTTAACAACTTGTTAAGGAGTATTGATTATGGAAAATATAGATATTGGTAAGAAAGTTGAAAAATATAGAAAAGCTAAAGGATTGAGTAGTAGAGAGTTGGCAAAATTAGCTGAAATTACACCTTCAATGTTAAGCCAAATTGAACGAGGTTTGGCGAATCCTTCTATTCAAACCCTAAAGGTTTTAGCTAAAACCCTGAATGTTCCAACTTTTAGTTTTTTACTTGAAGAAATAAATACGGAAGACTTGATCGTTAGATCCGGTAAACGTAAGAAAATGATCATTGATAATTTGTCTTATGAGTTATTGTCACCTGATTTTACGGGTAATTTAGCAACAGCGATTATGAAAGTTCCTTCCAATATTTCTTCGTCAGAAAATCTTCTAGAACATAAAGGAGAGGAAGTAGCATTTATTTTGGAAGGGAAAATTAAGCTGTATTTAGGCGAAGAAGAATATCTTTTAGAAGCTGGTGATAGTGTGAAAATACCAGCAAATTTGAAACATAAATGGGAAAATAATTTTAGTCAAAATGCTGTTGTATTATTTTCAGTTACCCCACCTGCGTTTTAATGTGAAAAATGTCGAGTGTAATATTTTAACAAACAGACGCGATTATTGAAGAAGACTCGCTTTTCTTAATGAACTCCCATGAAAATTAAAAAAGCACAAAATCTAGAAAAAACCACAGCAACAACAAAATAGACCCAATAAAAAGGCTGAGATTTATGAGCGATATGATTGAGTTTGGTAAATCGTTAAACAAAAACCTCCATTTATAGCAAATTAAGTAGAGGCTAGGGCGACGACAAAAAATGGATTAATCCCCCATGAGTGCTACCTTAAAGGGAGCGACAGTCGATGGTAACGTTGGATCGTTGGAGGTAGACTAACGGATACTTCGCCAGCCATTAAAACAGTATCGACATAGAGATCAATTTTCATTCTCTGTGGTGAAGCGCTGATTTTTGCGCTTCATAAATGGCTAACGGGGGAGTTTGTTCTTTAAGAAAAAGTAAAAAAAGTCGATTTCTTAACGTTGAACTGCACCCCAATTGTTAGACACAACTAACAATTGGGGTGCAGTTCACGTAGTGGAGATCGACTTTTTAAGTTGAAAATTCTCTTAACGTATAAAAATTCTGAAATAGGTAATATAGCATTGTCGCTGCCGTTCATAAAAGATACTTTTATGAATGGGGAATTTTTGATTACAAACAACTGTTTTGAGCGTTTGTAAACCCACAAAAATCATTTTCGAACGTTCGCTAATTTTTAATATATTATTTCGAACGAGAAAACAGCTACTGAATTGTTTTATTTCGTTTTTCTTCCTAAAATATCCGCAAATACCCCGATTACAGCGGATTATCCCTGATTAAATGACCTTACTGGCATGTAAGCATCGGATGAAAACGCTTCCTTTCACTATCTCGGCCTTTTCCTTATGAATGTCCTCTCTTCCCTTGAATCTAAATCTCAGCATGTTACGATAAAAAGGTTGAAAAATACGAACGGAATTACGAACAATGAATTTTTAGGGGGGCATAATGTTGAGAGATAAAATTGTTGCATTTTTAGGAGCCGGTTCGATGGCAGAGTCGATGATTTCAGGAATTGTGCAGGTTGGGAGCATACCAGCAGAGAGAATTTATGTGACAAATCGCAGCAATCAACTGCGACTAGAGGAAATGAATCACGTGTATGGAGTTCATGCGGTCCATCAGGATGCATTGCCATATGAAGAAGTTGATTTCTTTATTTTGGCAATGAAGCCCCAGGGAGCAGCAGATGCTCTCGATGCACTCAAAGATAAAGTAAGAGTGGATCAAGTTGTGATTTCTGTATTAGCGGGCATTTCCACTGAATTTATGGAAAATCATCTACAGCTTGGACAGCAGGTTGTGCGGTTGATGCCGAATACGTCGAGCATGATCCGGGAGTCGGCAACTGCGTTATGTCCGGGAAGACATACAGGGATGGACAATGTGATAGCAGTGAAAGAATTGCTTGGCTGTATGGGAAAAGTGTTCTTAATTGAGGAAGAGCAAATGGATATTTTTACAGGAATTGCAGGAAGCGGACCTGCATACTTCTATTATTTAATGGAGCATATGGAACACGCTGGCGTTGAAAAGGGGATGGATGAAGCGATGGTTCGTGAGATTGTCGCCCAAACGATTTTAGGCGCAGCCAAGATGATTTTGGTGAACGACGAAGCACCGGCAAGTCTCAGAGAGAAGGTCACTTCACCAAATGGAACGACAGCATCCGGACTAGCTGCTTTACGGAAAAATAATGGCGGCAGAGCCATTTCACAGGCGATTCATCAAGCGGCGAAACGTTCGAAAGAACTGAATGAAGAGATGGAAGTAGCATTGGTGACGTCTTAATCAGAGTTTAAGAATGTAGGTTTAAAAGAGAAAAATCAGGAGGGATAGGATGTTCAAAGAAAAGAAACAGATAAAGAGAGTTGTTATTAAGATTGGAAGCAGTTCACTGACCAGCATGCATGGTGAGCTAAGCCGCAGAAAACTTGAGAAGCTGGCGGATCAGATTGTAGTGCTAAAGGATGCCGGATATGAAACGGTTTTAGTTTCCTCTGGAGCAGTAGCAGCGGGCTATCGTAAGTTAGGGTGCATCAAGCGTCCATCTGCCTTACCTGAAAAGCAGGCAGCAGCTTCCATCGGACAGGGTCTATTAATGGAATCTTACTCAGAACTCTTTTTATCTCACGGATACGTCGCTTCACAGCTTTTAATTACAAGAAGTGATTTTTCCGATGAAACACGCTATGGCAATATGAAAAATACGATGAATGTCTTATTGGAACGCGGAATTATTCCGATTGTAAATGAAAATGATACAGTCACAGTCGATCGATTGAAATTTGGAGACAATGATACGCTGTCTGCTAAGGTGGCCGCGCTGATTGGTGCTGATTTCCTGATTATTTTATCTGATATTGATGGACTTTTTAATGACAATCCGAACAATAATCCAGATGCGAAATTGCTTAAAAAAGTAGATGCCATCACACCTGAAATTGAAGCAGCAGCTGGGGGAACAGGAAGCCCAGTCGGTACAGGCGGCATGAAATCAAAAATTGCAGCCTTTAAAATTGCGATGGCATCCGGCATTCAGTCCTTTTTAGGGAAATCAAGCACAAGGGATATCCTGATGGATGCAGTGAAGGGCACTGCCAGAGGTACGTATTTTGAGCCGAAACCGAATGCCTTTAACCTTGATAAGAAAAAGCAATGGATTGCGTTTCATTCAGGTCCTGAGGGCAAAATCATCATTTCTCAAAAAGCGAAAACAGCCATAATTGATCAGCAGAGAAATATATATCCAATCGATATTCAAGAAGTGAACGGAAGATTTAACGATGGGGCCGTTGTGACCATCCTTGACGAAGAGGGAGAAGAATTCGGTCTCGGCAGAATTAACTTTTCAACTGAACAGCTGACACAAGAAACTAAAAACGAAACGGCGGCAGCTATTGATCAAGAGACGTTTGTATGTTCTCTCGATTTCTCAATGAAGGTGCCAAGCTAAAAACTTACAGGAGGGGTTTTGATGAGTGTTGCATCGCTTAAACCAATGACGGTGGAAGAACAGGCAATCTCAGCGAAAAAAGCAGCGAAAATATTAAGCATGCTGACAACTGAGGAAAAAAATGATGCACTTAGAATTGTAGCGAATGAATTAGAAAAAGAATATGGAATCATTTTGGACGCAAATAAAAAAGATTTGAAAAAAGGAAGAGAAAAAGGGTTTGACCAGGCGTATATGGATCGTCTTGCACTAACTCAAGAAAGAGTCAAGGACTTTGCAGAGGGACTGCGCCAGGTTGCTGCTCTTCCGGATCCAACGGGTGATGTTCTTTCCGACTGGACGCTTGAAAATGGTTTGAAAGTGCAAGAGGTACGCGTTCCCCTTGGTGTCATTGGAATGATTTACGAAGCACGTCCAAATGTAACGGCAGATGCGGCAGGACTTGCATTGAAATCAGGTAATGCAATTGTGCTGAAAGGAGGATCATCCGCGCTTTCATCCAACAAAATGATTGTTGAAGTGATGCACCGCGCCCTTGAAAAAACAAAGATACCTAAAGAAGCCGTGCAATTCATTGCTTCAACAGACCGTGCGACAACTCAGAAGTTATTTACCATGAAGGAGCATATCGACGTTTTGATTCCTAGAGGCGGTGCTTCTTTAATCAAGGCGGTTGTAGAAAATGCGACGGTTCCGGTCCTTGAAACAGGTGTAGGAAATTGCCACATCTATTTTGATAAAGAAGCTGAGACAGAAAAAGCTTTAAACATAATTATCAATGCCAAGACAGATCGTCCTGCTGTATGCAATGCAGCGGAAACACTTATCGTTCATAAAGATTGGCTGAGTGAAAATAAAGAACTCCTTGCAGAAACGTTAAAGGAATATGGCATTACGATTCACGGTGATCAAGAAGCAGCTGCAGTCTTGCTCAATGTAATCCCTGCAAACGAAGAAGATTGGGCCAACGAATATTTAAGCTTAGATCTTGCAGTTAAAACGGTCAACAGTCTAGATGAAGCCATTGAGCATATTGATCAGTACGGCACAAAGCATTCAGAGGCTATCATTACAGAAAATGATGATACGGCTAAGCGATTCATGCAATTAGTGGATGCAGCCGCAGTATACCACAATGCTTCCACTAGATTTACAGATGGAGGAGCACTCGGCTTTGGGGCAGAAATCGGCATCTCAACCCAAAAGCTTCACGCGCGCGGACCGATGGGATTGCCTGCACTGACAACGATTAAATATATGATGAGTGGGAATGGGCAGATTAGGTAAGAAGTCTATTTTCAACAGGACCGATCATCCTTTTTAGTAAGGGTGGTCTTTTTTTGCGGAAATCAGAAAAAAATACGCAAAAATCCTTTGCTTAAAGGCATAACAGCTTTCTTATCTTGAACATTGAGCACGTGTTAGCCGATGCGGGATATGCTTTTAAAGCTGTTTATAGAAGAACAAAAACAATACCGTGAAGATTTGTTGCAATGGTGTGATATCTTATTTATTTTCACTGGGAAAATATAAAACCGAGGTTTTCAAAACTCTTTTACATAAAAAGTTTAGAGGAATTGAAAAAGTCAAATCGCGAATTAAAAGGAAAATTACAGATAGATTTAAAAGTGGATTTCGATGACTATCAGATAGCTAAAAGCCTATATGAGCAGTCGGAACTACTACACGAAGAATCACAGGGGAATCAAGAAAAAGAAGGTGAATCTGGTGTGAGAAAGATACCTGGGGGTTACCCGCTGATTCTGATAGGGGAATAGTAATGCTAAGTATGGAGGCAAACGATACAGTAGAAGAACTTGATAAAGAATGGATTGAACTCATTAAAAGGGTTATTAATTTGGAAATACCGATACAAGAAATAAGAAATTTTGTATCAGACTATAAACGGCAGTAAGTTGATTAAGAAAGGGTACCGCGTCCCCAAAAAACGATAAACTGAGCTTATAAGTCACAAGAAACTTCTAAAATTTCGTACTGGGGATCCTACAAAACTTTAACTTGATGGCAATGTGACGCTACCCTTATAAAAAAATTAAGACAAAATATTTCAAAAATAACCTCGTTAGAATATAAAATAAATAAATAATTTAGCAGTTAAGCATTTATAATCAAAAAATAATTCCACTTGTTAAAAATAGATTTTTAAAAGGGAATTCATTATTTTTGTTGAACATGAATATTGTAGGCCAATTTACCGTTTGATGATTTTTATTGTAACCGAATACATCGAGGTAAATAACATATTTATCTTGTTCATGGTAATGGATTGTATCAAAAAAATCATTGGCGAATGGAGGTTTACCCATGGTTAGCTCGATGGCGATCAATATGGAGGATTCACGTTCCTTCCTCACTGAAAAACACTTATTATTTAAACAATCAATTCGTGAATTTCTCCACAAGGAGGCTTCCCCCTATTATGATCAGTGGGAAAAAGAGGGGGGGGATACCCCGCTTGTTTTGGAAAAAGATTGGGGATAACGGATTTTTATGTACATGGCTTGATGTAGAGTTCGGTGGGGCGGGAGCAGATTTTGGATATTCAGTTGTACTGGCAGAGGAACTGGAAATGGTTGGATCAGCCTTAGGAGGAATATCAATTCACTCTGATGTTGTGGCCCCATATATTGCTTCATTCGGCACAATAGATCAAAAACATAGATATTTACCCAAGTTCATTACTGGAGAAATGATTTCTGCCTTTGCAGTGACAGAGCCAGGGCTGGGTTCTGAATTAGCGAATATTCGAACCACAGCCATCAAGAAAGATGGATATTATATTGTCAATGGAGCGAAATCGTTTATTACAAATGGCTTTAACGCTGACTTCTTGATAGTAGCATGCAAAACTGATCTAGATGCTGTTCCTTCTCATGACGGAATCAGTTTGTTGCTCATTGATAAAGATACACCAGGGTTTTCACGAGGAAGAAAACTTGACAAAGAAGGCCAGGAAAGTTCAGAAACTGCAGAACTATTTTTCGATGATGCCTCTGTCCCTATTGGGAACCTTCTTGGGGAGGAAGGTAAAGGCCTTTCATATTTAATGCAAAAACTGCAGCAGGAAAGGCTTATGTGTGCGATTGGGTCTTTAATGGCAGCTAAAGACATGCTCGACTTAACCGTGAATTTTATTAAAGAACGAAAAGCATTTGGTAAGAAAATTAGTAAATTAAAAAATGCACAGTTTACCATCGTTGAAATAGCGACCGATATTCAGTTGGGAAGAACGTTTGTTGATGGTTTGATCTGTAAACATATGAAAGGGGAGAAGATCATAACGGAAGTATCGATGGCTAAATATTGGATCACTGAGATGTCTAAGCGAATATCTGAAAAGTGCATGCAGTTACATGATGGATACGGAAATATGGGTGACTTTAAAATTGCCCGGCGTCATCGGGACATTCCTGTGACAACATTCTATACAGGGTCAGATGAAATCCTGAAAATCCTCATTGCTAAAAATATTGGGTTATAATTCATTTTTAATAACTTAAATCTATTAACTACCTTAAAATGAGGTAGTTTTTTTATTCCATTTATTCAATATAATTAAAATGAACTAGTTTTTTTTGTTAAAATGGTTTATGTAGTTTTTTTCTGGGTATAAGAGACTGTGCATATAAAAAGTAACATATTTGTAAAAATTGTAATTGTATGCGAATGATGGAGGTGCTTGTTGTGTTAAAAATTGAAAATGTATCGAAAATCTATAAGGGAGGAAAGAAAGCTGTAAAGAATATATCATTGGATATTAAAAAAGGAGAGTTCATTTGCTTCATTGGTCCGAGTGGATGTGGCAAAACAACGACAATGAAAATGATTAACCGTCTAATCGAACCAACTGAAGGAAAGATACTTATTAATGGGGAAAATATAATGTATAAAGATCCAGTTGAGTTAAGAAGACAGATCGGGTACGTTATCCAGCAAATCGGACTTTTCCCACACATGACGATTCTTGAAAATATCACCCTCGTTCCAAAACTTCTTAAGTGGAATGACCAGAAGAAAAAAGAACGTGCACTGGAATTGCTTCAGCTTGTCGATATGGGACCCGAGTATTTAGAAAGGTATCCATACGAATTGAGCGGCGGGCAGCAACAAAGGATTGGCGTTCTGAGAGCCCTTGCTTCAAATCCCCCACTCATTTTAATGGATGAACCTTTTGGAGCACTAGATCCAATCACCCGCGATGCCCTTCAGGAGGAATTTAAAAATCTGCAGCGCACACTTGATAAAACAATCGTTTTTGTTACCCATGATATGGATGAAGCCATTAAGCTAGCCGACAGGATCGTCATCTTAAAGGCTGGTGAAGTCGTCCAAGTGGGAACACCGGATGAAATCCTCCGATACCCAGCCAATGAGTTCGTGGAAGAATTCATTGGTAAAGATCGATTGCTTCAAACAAGACCAAATGTTGAATTGGTAGAACAAATCATGAGCCGTAATCCCATATCCATTACTGAGGAAAAATCCCTTACGGATGCTATTACGATAATGCGCGAGAAAAGGGTCGATTCTTTACTTGTGGTCGATGAGCAAAATGTTCTGAAAGGGTTCGTAGATGTTGAAACGATCAGTGAATACCGAAAAAAAGCAAAATTTATCAGCGAAGTCATCAATACTGAAGTCTATTCAGTAAAGCAGGATTCATTAATTCGTGATTCCGTTCAGAAGATATTAAAACGGGGATTCAAATATGTGCCTGTTGTTGACCAGAATAAACATTTGGTCGGAATTGTCACTAGGGCAACATTGGTAGACATCGTATACGACAGTATATGGGGAGAGGTAGAAAATCAAGTGGCAGAAATGTTCTAGGAGGTGTATGAGATGGAAACATTGCTCGATTTTTTACAAACGAACTGGCAAGAATTTATTTATAAGGCATGGGAGCACTTATATATATCCATGATCGCTGTTTTACTTGGAATAATAGTCGCCGTACCATTAGGCATCATGTTGACCCGAATGAAAAGGAGCGCATCCATAATAATCGGAATTGCAAACATTATGCAGACATTGCCGAGCCTGGCAGTCCTAGCCTTTTTCATTCCTTTCCTCGGAGTAGGGAAAACACCCGCAATTATTGCGTTATTTTTCTATTCTGTTTTACCTATACTCAGGAATACTTACACAGGTATTAAAGGCGTAAATGAAAATCTGCTGGAATCCGGTCGCGGTATCGGGATGACAAGCTGGGAGAGGATTCGTCTGGTTGAATTCCCGCTTGCACTTTCCGTCATTATGGCTGGTATCCGTACGGCTTCCGTCTATTTAATTGGTTGGGCAACCTTGGCTTCCTTTATTGGAGGAGGAGGTCTTGGAGATTACATTTTTATCGGATTGAATTTATACCAAACAGAATATATCGTCGCAGGTGCAGTTCCTGTAATTATCATGGCTATCCTGGTGGATTATGTATTCTCGATCATTGAACGAAAAGTCGTACCAAAAGGATTAAAAGGTATGAAGGAAGTTGCATGAGGAGGAATAGCATGTATAAAAAAATGAGAAATTCAATTTTCATAGCCCTTTTAGTTTGTTCATTATTCATCAGTGGCTGTTCTTTACCTGGATTGGGGTCATCTTCTKAAACTACAGTAAAGATCGGTGCCCAAAGTATGACCGAATCCGAAATTCTGGCGAACATGATCGCTCAACTCCTAGAGCGGAATACGGATCTTGATACGAAAATCATCAAAAACTTAGGTTCGAATTTCGTTCAGCAAAAAGCGATGGAGAGCGGTGATATAGATATAGCCGCAACTCGATATACAGGGACGGATTTAACGAGTGTCCTGGGACAGGAAATTGAAAAGGACCCAGTAAAGGCAATGGAAGTTGTTCAAAGGGAATTCAAAGAACAATATGGTTTCAAATTTTTTGATTCATACGGTTTCGATAACACCTATGCCTTTACGATTTCAAATGAATTGGCAGAGGAAAAAGGTTATAAGAAAATATCGGATTTGGAAAAGGATGCAGATAATTTAAGGTTAGGTGTCGATAGTGCTTGGCTGAAAAGAAAAGGGGATGGCTATAAAGGGTTCGTAAATACATATGGATTGGAATTCGGGGAAACTTATCCGATGCAGATTGGCCTGGTATACGATGCAGTCAAAAATGGTCAGATGGATATTGTACTTGCATACTCTTCCGATGGACGGATTAAGGTTAATGATTTGATGCTTCTAGAAGATGATAAACAATATTTCCCTCCATATGATTGTTCACCGGTCGTTACCGGAGAATTATTGGAACGATACCCTGAAATTGAAGATGAACTTAACAAGTTAATTGGCGAAATCAATACTGAAACCATGCAGGAACTGAACTATGAAGTTGATGGGAACTTGAAAGAGCCATCGGTCGTAGCTTCGGAATTCCTTAAAGCACATAAATATTTTGAATAAATGGGAGGTGCAAACTAATGGAAACCTTACAACAGCTGGGAACGTATTATTCTCAAAATTGGATGTATGTACTTACTGAGTTTTATCGCCACTTTTTAATGTCCGCTTATGGAGTTTTATTTGCTGCAATCGCAGCCATCCCGATGGGGATTTTCATCGCGAAACATAAGAAATTGAGTAATTGGGTATTTTCCATAACTAATGTTATTCAAACCACACCAGCCTTGGCCATGCTTGCTCTTCTTATGCTAGTGATGGGGCTAGGAACAAATACAGTTATCTTATCATTGTTTTTATACTCCTTACTGCCAATCCTTAGGAACACTTATGTCGGAATTACAAGTATAGATCATGCTTATTTAGAATCTGGCAAGGCAATGGGGATGACGAAGCTCCAGTTACTAAGACTGGTCGAACTGCCATTATCCCTCTCTGTCATCATGGCTGGATTACGCACAGCTCTTGTGGTTGCAATTGGAGTCACTGCTGTAGGGACATTCGTAGGGGCAGGAGGGCTGGGGGATATCATTGTCAGGGGAACGAACGCATCTAATGGAACGGCCATTATACTTGCAGGAGCAATCCCGACGGCATTGATGGCCATTCTGTCAGACCTCTTACTAGGATGGTTGGAACGGTTGCTTTCTCCGATAAAAAAGAAAAAAATTCATTCTGCCTAAAACAAACCAGGACATTGAAAGAGCCATTGCATGTTATTGCAATGGCTCTTATTCTTAGGTTTTTGGCCAGAAAAATAACCATTGCCGATTAAAAGGTTACAAGCAGGGACTGACCGGCTTAGTTTTTTATTTCAGAAAAAGGGTAACTATAAGGATAGTTGTAAAAAATTATAAGGGGAATCAATCATGAAACTTACACCAGAGCAGCGTATTGAACTTCACGGCTTTAATAATCTTACGAAATCTCTAAGTTTTAATATGTATGATATTTGCTACACAAAAACCAGGGAAGAGAGAGAGGCCTACCTGGATTATATCGATGAACAATATAATGCAGAAAGGCTTTCGAAGATCTTGCACAACGTTTCTGATTTAATAGGTGCACACGTTTTAAATACGGCCAAGCAGGATTATGTCCCTCAAGGCGCCAGTGTAACCATTCTTGTTTCAGAAGGTCCTGTCGTCGAAGTACCTACTGGAACTTATGAGGAATCACCAGGGCCCTTACCTGATAATGTGGTCATGCAACTGGATAAGAGCCATATTACTGTTCATACATACCCTGAATTCCATCCAAATGAAGGCATTAGCACATTCAGGGCCGACATCGATGTCTCTACTTGTGGAGAAATATCACCGCTTAAAGCCCTTAATTATCTGATCCATTCCTTCGATACCGATATTATCACGATTGATTACCGTGTAAGAGGGTTTACGAGAGATAAAGATGGGCGAAAATTGTTCATTGACCACGATATTAATTCCATTCAAAACTATATTCCTGATGAAGTAAAGGGTTTATATGACATGATTGATGTGAATGTATACCAGGAAAATATATTCCATACAAAATGTAAGCTGAAAAGATTCGATATTAATAATTACTTATTCGGTTATACAGAGGAAAAGCTGAAAACAGAAGAAAGGCAGGTAATAATAGAAAGGCTTCAAACGGAGATGGACGAAATTTTTTATGGTGCCAATGTACCGCATCTAACAGAAAAGAACAAGCATGCCGATTAAGGGATGCTTGTTTAAGTGAAATATTAATTTAACTGGAAAACATGAACCAATACATAACCGAGACACGTTAATAAAATTGAGCCAATCAATCCAGCAATAAAAGGTTTGCCGCCATATTTTTTAAAAGTGACAAGGTCAATATTCAATCCTAGTCCTGCCATGGACATAGCCATGAGGATATAGGAAAGCATAACAAGTTTTTCGGCTATAAGTTCAGGAACTACCCCTGTAGAGTAGAGGGCACTCATTAATAGAAATCCAAAAATAAACCAAGGTATCTGAATGGACTTCCAGGAAAATCTCTTTCCCTTATCTGTTGATCGCTCTTTCCAACTCATGATGAATCCAATTAAAAGGGCTACGGGAATGAGCAGGGCCACCCTAGTCAATTTGACCATGACTGCTAAGTCGACTGCTTCATTTCCCCCTGGTGCTGCAGCAGCGATGACGTGAGCAATTTCATGTAGTGTCGCACCCGAAAATATACCGTAACCTGGATCGGATAACCCCAAAAAGGGATAAAGGATCGTGTAACCGAAAGTGAAGGTTGTACCTAAAACAGCAACCGTCGCTACAGCTATTGCTGTATCTTTTTCTTTTGCTTTAATTTGGGAGGAAATTGCGAGGACTGCAGCAGCTCCACAAATTGCTGTACCACAAGCTGTCAGTAAGCCTAGCTTTTTTTCCACTTTAAATAGACGGGCCAACCCATAAACTACCAATATAGCAAATATTAGACTAATGGCTCCAACAGCAAACGTTTTCGGGCCGGCGTTAAAAATATCCTTCAGGTTCAAGCGCATCCCCAATAAGATAATGCCCATTCTCAAAAGGACTTTACTAGAATAATTTGTCCCAGCGACGGCGTAAGCGGGTACGCCGATAATCGATTTCCAAACAACACCAATCAGTATCGCAATGACTAGCTGTCCCAATATATGAAGGAATGGAAGCTCTGCTAAGTATTTAGCTGCAATAGCAATTAGCAAAGTTAAAGCTATTCCTTTTGTAAATCCAAGTTTTCTAGTTTCAACCTCTGTTCGTTCCAGTGTGATCACTCCATCTATGTTGATGCCTTTACTTTAAAGCTTAATTAAGAATAAGTGAAATATATTTTTGCTATTTCAATGATTACTTCTACTTATGATAAAATAGAATGCATAGGTAAATAAGGAGGTAACCATGGATCCTTTAAAAGTATTCGTAACCGTGATAGAACAGAAAAACTTTTCTAAAGCTGGGGATATTCTGAACCTGTCGCAGCCAGGAGTCAGTCTCCATATTAAGAATCTGGAAAATGAGTTAGGAACGAAATTAATTTATCGTTCTCCCAAACAAGTTCAAATAACAGAGCCGGGAAAAATTTTATATAGACATGCAAAGCAAATGCTTGATCATTATGAGACAGCAATAAGAGAAATAAATGAATTTAATAACGTGGTTAGCGGAACGATGAAAATAGGTGCAAGCTTCACGATAGGGGAATACTACCTTCCAAAAGTTTTAGCAGAATTTGCGGCTCAATATCCGATGGTGGACATACAAATCATCATCTCGAATTCTAATGAAGTCATACAAGGAATACGTTCGAATAAGCTTGATATAGGCTTGATAGAAGGGGAAACGGATTATAAAGATATTGATGTCAGACCCTTCATGAATGACGAGATGATTGTCGTCGTCCCCCCGGTTCATCCACTTTCACAGACGGATATCATCGAGGGCACATTGCTCCAAAACCAAACATGGGTGCTTAGGGAGCAAGGATCGGGGACCCGTACATATTCGGATAAACTTCTGAGCAGTCTGGAACTAAACATAAAGAAAACCTTTATTTTCACCAGTATCCAAGGAGTGAAAGAAGCGGTGATGGCCGGACTTGGCATTGCCTTGTTATCCCGTTTGACTGTACAAAAAGAATTGAAATCCAATGAATTGAAAACCTTTCATTTGAAAAATGAACCCATTATAAGACCTTTTTCAATCGTGAAAAAGTTAGACTTTGAAGCATCAAAAGCCATGGATCTATTTTTAAGGAAGGTAGAAGACTTTGCGATAAAGGGTCATCCTAAATAAAACCTTACACTTTAAGCCCATCCTTTACATTTCATGAATGAAGGGGATGGGTTTTTATTGAATGACGAATTTTTTTTAATTTTAATGAAAACGTCGAAAGTATTATGGTATATGTCAATCAATAAACAATTTTTACGTATTTTAACATAATTACCAACATATAAATTAAATAGGTAGTCTCCAGGAACTTTTCAGTCCCTGTAGGACTTTTCCGCATTTATTAATCTTAAAAGGAGCAACCACATTGGCTATAGAGCAGAAAGATAAGCGGATTTCTGTTTTCGACAGAATTATAGGGTTCATGCCAAAATTATATGTGATTGGAACTATTTTAATTTTTGTATATACGCTTGTTGCGATGTCTCATTTAGGTATCCAAACTTGGAATAAGCCAGAGGAAGCTGTTGGTCCGGTAATTACACAGAATCCCCCTATTTCTGAGGGCTTTGAACATACATTGATTACATTAATCATCGAGCCGATCGTAACTTCAGAATTTTATCAAATTATCTTTAACACGTTATTCCTTTACCTTGTATGGATACTGCTTTTCCTATTAGCACCGATTGCTTTTTACCGTTTAAAGCACTTTAAGTTTTTTAATATAGAAATTGAAATTGAAAAACAAGATGCAGCCGTTTATGAGGTGTTCAGCGTGAGCAGTTCGAAAATGAAATTTGCTGCGTATTTAACATCAGAGGAATATCAATTGGAAATATCAGAGGAAATTGCCAACAGCAAGGACTTTAAAACCCCCTTAATTTATACATTGGACAGTGCCATGGACTTTTATTCCAATCAATTAGGGCTTTCCTTTACCTATGATATCTATACCTTGAACCAGTTCAAGAAAGCGAAGCTGCCTAAATCCATCAAAGCGATGCTTGATAAGTCTATCCAAACCGGTGATCCGTGCATAACGAATAAAAGCAATAGTGATAGTGAATTTTACAAGAATTTTCTTCTCCATTATTTTGAAAACATGGACGGGAAATTTGTCACTGTCTTAAATAGCTATCAAACTGAATTCGATACATTTGATAAATCACTGCTTAAGATCCTGCAAAATGTCATATATGATTACTATTTGCAGTATAACTATATTTATGGTGTGAGCGAGAAAATGGAAAAAAATGAAGAGCTTTCCGATAATAAATAAAAAAACCACCCTACAAGTGGTTATTTTTTTTGGAAAGGTGATTGTTAATAATATTTTGTACAATTACATTATTTCCAATGAGCTCTGACGATTTATTTACGTGTTGTTCCCGAAAATCCATGTTCTTTATTTTCTTGGACTTTTTCCCTTTTTTWAAATTATTGAAGGCATTTAAAAAAGCTATCTGAATCACTCCCCTTATAGATTAGTATATTCATATGACGGATAAAATTTCATGAAATACCTCTATTCACAGAAAAATTTTTTGCGGTTTTAATTGTTGAAAATTACCTAAGCAAAGGAATTATAGACATTCTAGAAGAATTGATTTTAATTAGAACGAGGAATTTATAAGCACTAATTATTGATTACTACGGCTTTTTTATAAAATATAAAGATATTTTATTAAAAATATTGTATAGTTAGAATGCTGGGATTCGAACAAACATTCGTTTCTTGGTAACAGCGATTACTTCTTAGTAGGACAGGAGAGAGACAGTGAACGGTACAGCACACATGGCATTAGGGGCAACAGTTGGATTCTTAACGGCAAACACACTTCAAACAGATCCAACGACCACTTTATTCTTGGTTGGCATTGGGGGGATTTCAGGCCTTATGCCCGATATGGATATTGATGGGAAGTTAAGTAATAGGATTACTTTTTCACATAAGTTTATCCGAACGATAGCACAAACGATTGGTATATTAATGATCATTTATAGTCTTTTGGAAGGCACTGATAAGGAAAAGTGGATCGGTGTAGGAGCAGGAATCGGAATCATCATCATTTCATCATTCATGAGACAAAGGCATATGCTGACCTTGACTGGATTAGCGGTTTTAGGCGGCGGTATATCTTTGCAGGAAAGCTGGTTGTGGCTGTTAGGCGCCTATATAATCCTGGCATCCTTTACACCACATAGAAGTTATACCCATTCGATTGCCGGTATCGCTTTCTTTGGCATCATTGCTTTTCAATTCGAAGCCTTTATGGGGATTGACGGAATTTTGACTACTTGTTTATTCGGATACATAAGTCATTTAATTGCAGATTTGAAATGTTTACCTTTTAACAAACGTGGGGTAAAGTTATTTCTACCATTTTTCACAAAAGAATTTTGACAGTGGTTTTCTTACCGCTGTTTTTCCATGAGGAATAGTAAGTTTTAAAATAGGTGCTTTCAAATAGGCGGATGTTGGAAGCTTGATTCGACTTATTCTTATGTTTTATATGGTCATTCTTCCTATATCTACTAAATGTAACATATTTGTAAGGATCCTGTGATGCGAGTGATATACCCATTCTAGTATATTAGGTTTAGCAAATCACATCAGGGGGTAAAAAATTTGTTTAAGAAAATTGTCGTCGGATTGTCATTGGCTATCATGCTTGTAACCGCATCCTTTGCTGGGGACCAAGTGGAAGCTGCTTCATATCATACAAAAGCGATTAAAGTGGCTAAAAGTGAATTAGGTACAAAATATAAAATGGGTGGCATTTCTTCTTCAGGTTTTGATTGCTCAGGTTTAGTGAAGTATTCATATCAAAAGGCTGGTAAGAATTTACCAAGAACCGCCGCTGACATATATAAAAAAGGAAAGAAAGTCAAAAGCCTGCAAAAAGGTGACTTAATGTTTTTTGCACCAAATAAAGCGAAAAAACCTACACATGTGGCTATTTACATAGGAAACAATGAATTCATACACTCTGCATCATCTAAAGGAGTGTCATATGCTAAAACCAATAATAGTTATTGGAAGCCAAAGTATATTGGTGCGAAACGTATATAATAGAAGAAAATCAACCTTAATATAAAAAACTCTTTCAGTTTGTAGTCAAAAAGGTTTCGGAATGGTATCATTCCGAAACCTTTTTGATTTTTTATTGGAATTGAAGCAGTTATAAGGAAAGCATGGCATGGGTTGGACAACGAGGGGACTTATAAGAAAGCATCTTTATGACCTCAGGTTTTAATACTACTATTTTTAAAAACAAAAAAGACTGTAGGAAAAAGTGTTCTATCTAAAAGTTAAAACAAAGTAGATTGGAACAGGTGATCGAGATTCCGGCAGGAAAAACGCACCGAGGGAGGACCGCATACGGAAATCGAGTGCCTGGTGGCAACGATCAAATTTGAAAAGACCCTAAAAAATTGTAGATAATTTTCATCGAGTTTGTCTACAGTCGGTAAGAGACTTAATGAAGTCTCTTTTTTTGTATTAAAAAATGAGAGTGGCTGAGGCATGAGGACAAGACTATTATTAGTCCTGAAAAAGGGTGAATTGGTGTTTTGTTAATAGTTTAGGCTATGGTTATCCTGAACGAAGTAATCAATCATGACTGAATATACTAAGAGGATACATAGAATCTTTTTATTTGACTGGAAATGGATAGTTTAATATGCTTAGCAAACCAAACCGAGGGAGTTTTTAATTTATTTCAAAAAAATTCCCAGACAAAAATCTTGAAAGTCAAAGAAGGTCAATGTATAATAAAAACATAAAGTCAAAGAAGGTCAAAGTTTTTTGTGAAATTACCAATATTAATACTAAAGGAGGAGTACTACATGCTTTGTGAAAAATGCCATGTAAACCAAGCTAATATTCAAGTACATCTTAATATGAATGGTCAGGAGCATGAAGTTAAACTGTGCTCCACTTGTTATAAAGAAGAGCGAAGTAAACTTGGAGCAGCGATGGGGGGAATGGATACAGGGCATTTCCAATATAACGGATCCCTAAATTCATTCAATCCATTTAATTATAATGAAGTTCCTAAACCGGATTCCGTTGAACACAATGATGGCGGAGGATTGCTTGAAGAGTATGGCCGCAATCTGACCGATGTTGCTAGAGCAGGACTGATTGATCCGGTTATCGGAAGAAATGAAGAAATAAAACGTGTCATCGAAGTCCTTAATAGACGTAATAAAAATAATCCAGTTTTAATTGGTGAACCCGGAGTTGGTAAAACAGCCATTGCTGAAGGTCTGGCTTTAGCCATTGCTGAAGGTTCAGTGCCTGGTAAATTACGTAATAAGCTGGTATATATGCTTGATGTCGCGTCACTTGTTTCGAATACTGGAATTAGAGGTCAATTCGAAGAACGAATGAAGCAATTGATCAGTGAATTACAGGAAAGAAAAAATGTCATTTTATTCATCGATGAAATTCACCAACTTGTGGGTGCGGGCTCAGCCGAAGGGTCAATGGATGCAGGAAATATTTTAAAACCAGCACTTGCACGCGGGGAACTTCAGCTTGTCGGAGCCACCACTTTATCTGAATATAGGAAAATTGAAAAAGATGGTGCCCTTGAGAGACGCTTTCAGCCTGTACAGGTTAATGAGCCGACAACAGCTGAGACATTGGTCATCTTACAGGGTTTAAAAGAAAGTTATGAATCTTATCATGGAGTCACATATAGTGAGAAAGCACTAAAAGCGGCTGTTGAACTCTCGAACCGTTACATTCAAGATCGATTCTTGCCGGACAAGGCAATCGACTTGATGGATGAAGCAGGTTCCAAGTTGAACTTGACCATTGAAGACGGCCAGGTAGAACACATGAAAGAGCGCCTGGCGCAAATCTATAAAGAAAAAGAAAAGGCCTTAAAAGAAGAAGCATACGAAAAAGCTGCAGTTCTTCGTGATGAAGAAGAAAAATTGGAAAAATCTTTACAGGCTGGAGAAAATGCAGTTAAACCAACCGTTAACGTTGAAGACATTCAAAATATCATCGAACAAAAGACTGGTATTCCTGTAGGTAAGCTGCAAGAAGATGAGCAAGAAAGAATGGTCAATCTTCAAGAGGAACTTATGAAAAAGGTCATCGGGCAGGAAGAGGCTGTCAAAAAGGTTTCTAAGGCCGTCCGAAGAAGTCGTGCCGGGCTAAAATCCAAAAAACGTCCAACCGGATCTTTCCTTTTTGTTGGTCCAACAGGTGTCGGTAAAACCGAATTGGCGAAAACTCTAGCTGAGGAATTATTCGGGGACAAGGAAGCGATGATCCGTCTTGACATGAGTGAATTCATGGAGAAACATAGTGTTTCTAAATTAATCGGTTCTCCTCCTGGATACGTAGGACACGAGGAAGCGGGACAATTGACTGAAAAAGTTCGCCGCAAACCTTACAGTATTATTTTATTGGATGAAATCGAAAAGGCTCATCCAGATGTAATGCATATGTTCCTTCAAATCATGGAAGATGGCCGGTTAACGGACAGTCAAGGCAGGACAGTAGCTTTTAAAGATACAGTGATTATCATGACAAGTAACGCTGGAGTCGGTGAAAAACAAAAAGTAATGGGATTCGGTACAGGTACAAGTACTGCTGTAGAAGAAGCATCAATCCTCCAATCATTAGGCAGTTTCTTCAAACCGGAATTCCTGAACCGTTTTGATAGTATCATTGAATTCTCAGCTTTAAAGAAAGAAGATCTTCTTCAAATCGTTGATATCATGATTCAAGAACTTGATGAAACACTTGCAGCAAATGGTTTGTCTTTAGATGTAACTCATGAAGCGAAACAAAGGCTAATTGAACTCGGATATCATCCAACTTTCGGAGCGAGACCGCTCCGCCGTGTTCTTCAAGAACAGCTCGAAGACGGCATCACTGATTTTATCTTTGAGCAGCCTGAAGTTAAGAACTTCACTGCAATTGTGGAAGGTACTTCTGTGAAAATTATTAAAACACCATAAAGAGTACTAGAAATGCCTCCAAGACCGTAAAACTGTTATGGAGGCATTTTTTTATCTTTTTCAGGTTTTACTTTTTATAATGTCCATTCAAAAGGATAGCAAAGGTCCAGTCCGGAACTGGAATCACATGGAGCATTTGGTAATTTGAACTGTAAAATCCGCTTATTGAGTTCTGAATCTTCAATATAATCTGCAGTGAGGATGTTTTGAAGGGTAATATCTGCGGAATAATAGCTTACGATAAGATTCACCCTTGATTTTAAATAAAAAATTCCTGTTCTAATATGGGAATTTCAATGGAGGAATGACCTATTAAAGATTCGCTTTCTTCTTTTGAAGAGGAAAATACCAATATTCGAAAACCCGTGGACATAAAAACCGAAAACCAGTCGGAATCCCTTCCGGTTGCAAATATTAATCCAGTGAACCCGGCAGAACTAGATGAATTTTATTACTATGACGGAAAAGATTTGGGGAACTCCTATCAAAAGGATAAAACGGCATTCCGGTTATGGGCACCTCTTGCATCTGAAGCTAAACTAGTTACTTATAAACATTGGGATGATTCAGGTGGAATGGAAATTCAGATGGATCGTTCGGAAAAGGGAACCTGGACCATTGAACTTACGGGTGATCAGGATGAATTGATTTATACATATAAAGTGAAAGTGGGAGAAGTCTGGAGTGAAGCCGTAGATCCCTATGTTCGTGCAGTCACGGTAAATGGTAATAAGGGAGTCGTAATAGATTTAACGGACACGGACCCTGAAAAGTGGACACGGGATAAACCACCGCTCGACAAAGCTGAGGACGTTATCATTTATGAATTGCATACACGGGATTTGTCGATTCATCCTGAAAGTGGAATCCAACATAAAGGTAAATTCTTAGGAGTAATTGAAACCGGAACCAAAGGTCCAAAGGATGTGAAAACGGGTCTTGATCATATAAAAGATTTAGGTGTAACCCATGTGCAATTTATCCCCATATTCGATTTTGCTACTGTCAATGAAATGAAATTGAATGAACCACAATATAACTGGGGATATGATCCGAAAAATTATAACGCTCCCGAGGGCTCTTATTCGACTGACCCGTATCAACCAAAGGTCAGGATCCGGGAGTTAAAGGAAATGATCCAAGGCTTACATGATCACGGATTACGAGTAATCATGGATGTTGTATATAATCACGTTTATTCCGTGGATGATTCAAATTTTAATAAACTGGTTCCTACCTACTTTTTTCGGTATAACGGTGACGGTACCTTATCAAATGGTACTGGTGTAGGAAATGATACCGCGTCTGAACATAAAATGATGCGGAAATTCATCGTTGAATCCGTAACCTATTGGGCGAAAGAATTTAACCTTGATGGTTTTCGTTTCGATTTAATGGGAATCCATGATGTGGAAACGATGAATGAAGTGAAAAAGGCGCTGGCAGAAATTGATCCGACCCTTATTGTTTTGGGCGAAGGCTGGGATATGAACACCCCCTTGGCCCAAGAGCAGAAAGCAAATCAAAAGAATGCTTTTAAAATGCCTGGCATCGCTCATTTTAATGATGCTATCCGCGATGGTTTAAAAGGCTTTGTGATGAATGAACATGATAAAGGGTTCATTAATGGCAAACCAGGTATGGAAGATATTATAAAAAAGGGCATCGCTGGCGGTTTGAAATATGATGAAAATATCGCCACATACAAAAAACCAGATCAAGTGATCAATTATGTTGAAGCACATGATAATTATACTTTATGGGATAAGCTTCTCATCACTAATCCTGATGCGACAGAACAAACACGTAAACAGATGCATAAACTGGCTTCAGCAATTGTCTTACTGGCACAAGGAATTCCAATGATCCATGCTGGACAAGAATTTATGCGTACAAAGGGTGGGGATGAAAATAGCTATCAATCTTCTGATTGGATTAATAGGTTGGATTGGAAAAGAAGAGCGGAGTTAGATAGCGAAGTGGAGTATATGAAAGGGCTGATTTCGCTCAGGAAAAACCATTCTGTATTTAGGTTAAGCACACCGGAAGAAATTGAGGAGCATTTACAATTCATCGATGCTCCACCAAATGCAGTTGCCTTCACTCTAAAACATAAGGATTACAAAATTGCAGTGATTCATAACGCAAATTGGGACGCGATAAGCATTACACTTCCCCATGAAGGAGAATGGTCCGTTTTAGTGAATGGACAGCAGGCGGGCTTGGAAGGTATAGAAAGGATTAAAGGGAGTCAGGCAACCGTTGCCGCTTTAAGTTCGTTTGTATTGAAAATAAACTTGTAATCAATTGAACTAAAGTCGAAGTGAGAGAATGCTGTTTCTCACTTCGTTTTAGATCATTATTTGATATGAAATCTATTGACGGTATTAAATCCTCCATTATGTACTCTCACGTTTGAGAAAAAAATGTCAGGGTAGAAAATTATAAACTGGATTATATCATTTTTTATAAGGGAGCGATTATTTTTCTCAGATAAAATACATATAAAAATCAAAGGTGCCGAGGCCAGGCTGGACGGTAACCGAACGATATTACAAATGGTAACAGTAAGCTTCATGTTATCATCCTAGTTTAGGAACTATTCTATCGATATAATCCGTATCAATGCATCCTTTGCGGCCGTAGTGTTGAAGCATGCCAAGCTGACAGGCAACTGAAACATTGACTTGATTGAAGCAAAACGCCCACGTGTCATTTTGGATAATAATGTTCCAATCAATGAATCCTCATGTGTATCATGTGGACACTGTTCCACAGTTAGGTCAAGGGGGGCTTCTCAAATAGAAGCTCCTCCTTAAATATAAAAACAGTGGTTCGGAAACTGGAACCACTGTTTTTATATAGCTCGTAGACTTTTTAACTCGGATCTCTAAACGAGAGGTTTTCATTAGTGTAATACATATAAGTTATTTTTGATAAACTTGGTTTCACACCACTAGCGTAAACTGATACATGGTAAGCATGCTTTCCTGAATTATATGCTGCAATCAAACTATCAGGACTTCCTGCAAGTGCAGAAGCTACCGCAGTTGCTACTCCAGCTGGAGCAGTTGGACCACCAGCAAATACAATAGTACTTACGATATTTAACCATGTGGATCCCTTTTGATAAGCCTTTACCATTTTTCCTAATTCTGCATTTGATAGTTTAGCTTGATATGCAATAGGTTTGCTCATTTCAATAATTCTAGCTCTTGGTTGTATTTCTTCACTAAATAAATTGACTTCCACAATTGGGTTTACTGCTGTTGTAGAAGGAGTTACTTCTTTTTTTGACTCCTCTGCAAATGTGTTAGGAACACTAGAAACTACTAATAATCCTACTGTTACTATTGAAAATAAAGACTTTTTCATTTTACTCAAAATAACACTCCTTTGCTTTCTCTGAATATTTGGTATATTCTAACACTATATAAAAGAATATAGGAGGTCAAGGGAATTATGGTAAAAAAGGAGAAATCCTCTAATACTTTATGGATTGTATTTATTTCTATTTGTTTAGGTTTTGTAATAAGGATATATTCTGTTTTAAATGCAGATCAAAATTTATTTTCTGTCTACAATATAGATATATTAATTTTATTTATAGCAATAATTGGATTAATAATATTGTTAAATAATAAGAAAAAAAACAAGATATAATTTTATAATGTGTTAGTCTAAAATAAAATCAGCTATTTTATTTGACACCAGATCATCACTCCCTTTTAATATTTTTATGTAAGATTTAGAAAAGGCTTTAATCAGCAAGTAAAATCAACTCGTAAGTTCGATAATGATGAAATAGAAAAGGGTTCTTATCTAGAATTAGATAAGAACCTTTTCTATTCCCTGTCCATGCCTTGATAGGGCTGTCTTGATTTACCTTTACCTTTGCCCTTAACCTGTTGCTGGTGAAGACTTTGTTCTAATTGCATGTCCCTTCCTGCCTGTTCAACGCCATTCATAATTCCCTCTAATAGGCCGAGGCCCTTACTTGTGAGTGAATCTGATCTTTAAATGCAGGAACTCTAGCTTTCATTCCCCCTAAAGTATGGAACTGTTTTCAAGGTCCTTTCTTCCAGAAACGCCTTCTTTCTTCATCGAATCTTGGGAGTTTTCCCGTGTTGAAATAGCCTGTTCATATTCTTGTTTAGCTAATTTTGAAACAAGCAATTTCCCTTTGGAGAAAGGATTGTTCTCGATTTTTTCAACAACGGCATGATGTTTTTCATATTTTTTCAAATAGCCTTCAGCTCGGTGTAACCGTGACCGGTGCTGATTCACACGATCCAATTCACCATGGGAGCCTTTGAATTTCTTCTTTACGGTTATGGAGCATTTCAGGACGTTCAGGATATTAATGAAGTCACTTGACGCACAAAAGCGTTCTGATGGGCAGTCTCAGCCTTTTTTAAGACGTCTCTTTCACGATTGATTTGTCCACGTGTCTGTCGATTTTTTCCAGGAGTCCAGGATACTCTGTGTGATGTTGACTTTGCACCTGGTGAAATTCTTTTTCGGTATGGAAGCCAAGCTTTTTACGGTAGCTATGTAGCTTTTTATCACGTAATGTTATTTGGTCTTCCGCCTTGAAAATTTCTAGTTCGGATTGTTCCTTTGTCATTCGATTTTCCTTTAATTTAAAGGGATTCATCCAATTGATTGTTTCCAATTGTTGCTGTGCTTGCTGGCGTTGATTTTCAAATAGGTGAATCCAACGGTAGGTTTCTGAAGCGCTTCTGATGGTTTCATCTTTCCATCGAATCTGTTGGTCATCCTTATTCACTTGATTCTCCCACTAATCGAGCTCTTTACGCTTTACAAAGATTTCTTTCAAGGTAGGTTCACGATCTATGTTCAAAAGCTTAGAAGCTTCTTTTAAATGAGCACGTTCTGCAGGTGTGTTGAAGCGTTCGGATTGTTGCCGTTGTTCTTGTTTTCGTGCTTTTTCTTGTTCCAGGGCTTTCTTTTCTTCCCGGTATGTTTGAAGATCCACAACAAGACGATTGTATTCTTGGCGATCACGATTGATCGTTCCTCGGTCCGTTTGGACCCCGCGCATCTCCATTTCATGGGAAACGTGGCCAAGATGGACCGTTGGAAAAATAATCAGGTTTCGTTTTGCATGGGATTCATGGGAGATACGGTCTTGAATGCCTTCTCGTTCTAAGGATTGATTCGCATGTTCTGCCCACTGTTCAAGCCATTGCTGCAGCAACTCTTTTTTGTTCCAGTCCCGATTTTTAACGGTGAATCCTTCTTTGGAAATTTCGCGAGTGGTCAACATGACATGCGCATGAGGATTTTTCGTCTCGGTGAATCGCTACATCGGCAATCATGCCTTGATCGACGAATTCTTTTTGCACATACCCACGAATTAACTCAGCTTGTTCTTGATGGGATAATTCTCTAGGTAACGCGATGTTCATTTCTCTAGCCACTTGTGAGTTTTTTCTTGTTTCCCAAAAAGCCGGCCTTACGGCCAAAAATATCAACCAACAAAAAATCATGGTCCAAGACGAGCCAACATTGGATATATCCGTGGATGATTGTCCAGGGGAAAACGGATTGATCTGTTTTCAAGTGTCGATTCTTCCTGAAAAACCTGAAAAAAAGGAAACATCCAAGCCTGTAAAGATCCAAGTAGCAGAAAATAAACAGAAGCAAATAAATTGAAAACCTTTTTATTATTTTTATGAGTCCTTATCATGATACGAAGACCCTTATCATATCAATTAAAGGAGATTTATGTACCTTTTGTGAATTATCTTGTAGAAAGTGCATCCCATAACATAAAATGGAAGTATCAAAAATATTCAAGGAGTGTATAAATGAAGACTAAATTAATGACCATGACTTTTGGGATCTGTTGTTCTTTATTACTTTCAGGCTGTTCGAGTGAAGGAGAAAGTGTTGTTCAAAAAGAAAGCAGTCATGAAGGACACCCAGCACATACAGTATCCGGTGACCTTCAGGAAGAGACAGGCAGTAAGGACATAGCACCGGATTTCTTATCTGAAAAACCAGAAGAAATGAAGACGATCTATTTAGCTGTTGCTCAAAATAAAGATTTACTAGAAAAAATACCTTGTTACTGTGGTTGCGGGGAATCAGCGAACCATAAAAACAATTACGATTGTTTTATCCATGAGAATAAGAAAAATGGGGAAGTGGTTTGGGATGACCACGGGACAAGATGTGGAGTTTGCCTAGAAATAGCTGCACAATCCATTTTAGATTGGAATGAAGGTATGAGCATTAAAGATATCCGGAATAAAGTGGATGAAAAATACAAAAGTGGATATGCCAAACCGACACCAACCCCTGAGGTTTAAGGATTTGAAAGGTAATAATAAGTGTTTTCTAGCATAGAAGTAGTTCAAGAACCAGACAGACATCTTAACAAAAAATGGTGCAGTTCAGTTCAAAGTCAGGCAAATACGTTGTTCTAGACGGCAACGTGGAAAAAATCTACAGTTATAACCTAACAAAAAAAGGAAGTTGTCTACTGTTATCATAACGTTGGCAGTGATAGTAATACCCGAGGTGTCACTTCAGGAGTGATTTTGTACTATAAGTAAATATAAAAAAGTCCAATTTCTCAGCATTAAAATTGAGAAATTGGACTTTTTATCGTTACTCCGGAAAAGTGCCCGATTACAGAAGATCTTAACTACGAACATTTCTTTTACGATGTTTCAATAAACTGCTTTATGCTTCCCCTATTCCAATGCCAAGTAGAATTATATAAGGGAGCCGAATAAAGTACAAACTGGAACCTAAACATGCAAATAAAAACAGGTATTGTAATATATTCCAAGTTAATATATACTACATTACAACAGTAATGCACCACATCTGAAGGAGGCGGAAACAATTCTAAATACGGATAGTACTAAGCCTATTTATGTGCAAATTGCAGATTGGATTGAATCGGAAATTTTAAATGGCCATTTTGAAAGTGACGAAAAGGTGTACTCACAATACCAATTAGCTGAAATGTATACGATCAATCCTGCAACTGCAGCAAAGGGCCTTAATCTTCTGGTGGACGAAAATATCCTGTATAAAAAGCGAGGACTTGGTATGTTTGTCGCTGGTGATGCAAAAGAAATCATCATCTATAAACGAAAAAACCAAACATTGAAGCGATTAGTACGGGAGTTGGTTATAGAAGCTAATCAATTACAAATAAGTGAAATAGAATTAATCAAAATGATAAAAGTGGCAAATAATCAGGAGGCTGAACAATGAGGGTGATTGAATGTACGGATTTAACGAAAACTTATTTAAGGAAAAATATTTTAGATAAGCTCTCTTTTTCAATTGAAGAAAATAAAATAACGGGATTAATTGGTCGAAATGGAGTTGGAAAAACGACCTTACTTAAAATTATTGCTGGGTTCATCAAAGAAACGTCAGGACAGGTCAAGGTTTTTTCTGAAAGACCATATAACAGCCTGAACGTCTCTATAAACTCTATCTTTGTGGACGACCAAATGAGTTTTCCACCAGCCATACCACTTGGTGAAATATTAACAGTGGCGGGGAACTTCTATCCAAATTGGGATGGGAAATTAGCTAAGCGCTTGCTTGACTATTTTTCTTTTGATCCAAAATCTTATCATAATCGGCTTTCGAAAGGAAAAACAAGTACCTTTAATATGGTTATCGGCTTAGCATCCCGTTGTCCGTTAACAATTTTTGATGAACCAACTACAGGAATGGATGCGGCAGTAAGAAAGGACTTCTATCGAGCATTGCTTAAGGATTATATTGCTTATCCACGTACTATTATTCTATCTAGCCATCACTTGGATGAAATTGAGGATTTACTGGAAGAAGTGCTACTCATTAAAGCTGGGAAGAAACATTTCCAAATGTCAATCTCTGAGTTAAAGGAATGGGCAATCGGATTAAAAGGAACAACGGAAGAAGTACTTAATTTAACGAGTGGAAAGGAAATCCTTTTTAAGGAATACTTAGGTGTGAATACGATGTATGCGGTTATAAAAAATGATTTTTCTGAGTCCTTACTTAATAAAGCTCGAATTGTAGGAGTGGAAATCTTACCCGTTAAATCAAGTGACTTATGTGTTTACTTAACCAGTGAAACGAAAGGAGGAATTGATGATGTCTTTAACAAAAGTTAATTTGAGGAAAACGATAAAAAAACAATACTTTTTTAAGCTAAAAGCAAATATAGATGCTTTTAGTTCACTCATTGGAATCCAGTTATTAGCACTTCTCTTTTCAATTGGTGGTGTTGGCTCAGCTGGAATGGGAGGAAGCAACATTAGTGTTAATATAAAATACTATTCTGCAGATTTAGTCATTGGTTTCACACTGATATGGGCTTTCGTTACAGCGATTACAATAACTGCGAAACCATACAGAAATCATGATTTTACTTTCGTAACCAATCGCCTTAGTAGTAGTCTATCGAATATTCTCTTTTTATTAACGTCAAGTATCGTTGGGAGCATCACTGCCATTCTGGCTGGGAATTTGTTGGAAGTCTTAGCTTATATTTTTCTTGATGAGCGGATTTATGGCGTTCATGCTGGGCTACAAGAACTTGTTATGGGTATAGGTGTAACAATTTTTTATGTTTTCTTCGTTACCTCCATTGGCTACTTTATTGGGACACTAGTCCAAGTAAGTAAATTGTTTATCATTCTTATTTCTGTTTTGTTATTTGGAACACTATTTCTTGAGGCCTCAATGCAAAAAGAGCCTTTTCTCGTAAGCGTATTTACATTTTATACGATGGAATCGACGCTTTCTCTATTTATTATTAAGGTGGTTGTAACGGTTGCTGTATTTTTTACAGCTGCTATAAGCATCTTGAATCGAATGGAGGTAAGACGATGACCGTTATGAAAGCAATATTGCCGTTAGTCATTCTAATTCTTATATTTGGTGTTTTCATTTTTATGGTTAGGTTTGCCGGAAAATTTGCAACTCCCAAAGTAACTCACTGGCTTCTCTTCATCTATATTGGCGTACTACTTCTCGGCACGGCTTTTGTCCCTTTCATCATTGATGATTCGATGAGTCAGAAAGGAATGGAAAAAGTGGTGGATACAGACCGGGAATTAAGTGATATATATTCGAATCTTAATAAGGGAGAGATCGACCAGGTTGATGCTGAGTATTTAATGAAAGAAAGGAACTTTAGTAATTACCGAAATCAAACAATAAAGGTCAAATCTAGTAACGATGACGGTTCGCAGATTTTTGTAGAAAGAAAGACAAATAACGATGACACGATTGAAGCCTTCGTTTTTGGCAATGGATTAATAATAGACGGTTATGATTTTTCTAGAAAACTGAAGCCTTATCATCTCGAGTTAATGGATGATACCCTTACCATTAATCTTCCTCAACAACAAGATATTAATCTTATAATAACTAAAGCTGATTTTCCAATACGACAATTTACAGGTGAATCGATCTTAAATCCATCTTTCAGTACCGACCAAGTCGTTTATTTACGAATACCCAATAATCTTGAGTTAATAGCTGATGATCATGTCTTTCTTGAATTTATTGAGAAGTAAACGAATGGTTGAGAGATTTTCATCTCTTTGCATGGAATACAACCATGTTATAAAGTTTGTTTGAGAGTACAGAAAATCAAAGACTTATGAAAAAACGAAGAAATTAAAAAAGTGATAAAGGTTAAGGCAGGACCCTTAACCCTAATAGATAAAAACGGAGTTGTTTTGTGAAATATCAATAAGATTATGGGGATTTCTCTAACAGGTATAACCATCATCTAATCCATACTGAAATGCAAGTCATCATAATGATGAAGGAACAGATCTATATTATTCTATGGATTATTATAATGCATTATAAAAGGTAGAAAACACTTTACGAACGTTCGTGTAAAAAGCCATTAACAGAAAGTGTTAATATATATCTAAAATAGTAAAAAATGCTCTGGGTTTGTGTCACCAGAGCATTTTCTATTTTAAAGATAGTATTTGTGATAGTAGTAAGAAAGAGCAGAGAAACGACTTAAGGGTCAAGTTTTTAAAGGGGAAAGGAAATGTTCTTTAATTGTGCAAGTAACACATTCAGAACGAGTGGATGGGTGTATAAAAAAATAGAGTGGTTTGAATCATGAACCTGTTTTATAAAATTAAGTACGGATAAATTTTATAGAATAGGGACATACTTTAATAGCCCAGATGAGATTTAATGGATATACGGATATGGAGTAGACAGGAGAGAGTTGTTTTATTCTTATTGAAGGTGTAAAACCATTACCGCCAAAAGATGTTCATTTGCAGCCCACACCTACCTACATTCCTATACCCGTTAATATGGACCCCGAAATACAAATATCCATTAAAGTGAACCGGATTGCCACTATACAATTAACTGCTTATATTATAGAAATCAAATCACTCTTAAAACTACTCATAATAAGGTAAATAGAAGGAGGAAACCATGCAGAATCCTGAGAACTTCTTTAGTGAACAAGAAATTTGTATGCACTTTGATACGGGGTCCGAACTGTTTGGTGGAGCGATCATTCCTCCAATATTCGGGAATTCTTGATTTGTCTACCCCACACATGAAGAGTTTGTCAAAGCAGAAAATGAGCAACAAAATCATTATGTATATACACGAGGGACTAACCCAACTGTTGAAATCGCCGAAAAAAAATTAGCTGCATTGGAGCAGGGCGAACAGTCCACAATGGATCTGTTAACTTATTTGCAGAAGTTTGGGATTAACCATTCAGTTGTTTACTCGACTGTAAAGAAAGATATCGAGAGAGCTATCATGCCAAATACAAAATTAATATACCTGGAAAATCCGACAGATTTGAATCTCCAACTTGTCGATCTTAAGGTTATTGGTGATATGGCAAGGTCTTGTGGTGTTCGTACGATCATTGATAATACATGGGCCACCCCCCTCTTTCAAAAGCCTTTAACTTATGGGATTGATATTGTAGTTCATTCCGCATCTAAATACTTAGGAGGACATAGTGACTTGTTAGGCGGTGCATTAATTACTAGTGGTGAAGTAATGAAGGATCTTTTTAATAAGGAGTATTTATTGTTTGGTGGAACGATGGGGCCGCGCGAAGCCTCTCTATTGTTGCGAGGATTGCAAACATTGCCATTACGTATGAAAGTACATCAAGAAAACGCTAAGCAAATCGCAGGTTTCCTTTCTTCCCATCCAGCTGTATCAAGGGTAAATTACCCTGGACTTCACTCGCCGCGTAATACAGAAATAAATAATCAACAGCTAACTGGCTTCTCGGGTTTATTGACTTTCGAACTTAAAAGTGCAAATTATGAAGCAGTAAAGGAAGTGATAAACAAAGTAAGGATCTTTAAAATTGGCGTGTCCTGGGGTTCTTTCGAGAGTCTTATTATGTCTCCAAACTTAGGTAATAATGCTGACAATCTAATCAAGGAACATGTAAGCCATGGGTTAATTCGTCTCTCTGTAGGAATGGAACCAGCGGAAAAATTAATTGCAGATCTTGAACAAGCACTAGATTTATGAGATCTTTGTTTGCAGGATAACCTGAAATGTATCATCCTTTTGACACTGGAATGGGGAATTACTTAAGTAATAACTGGCATTTGTGTATGCGATCTATTTTTTATAATTGCTGTTAGAGATGGATTTTTTCCCATATGGATTTATTAATGTTTTAATGGGATACTTCCAATAAACAAAAAAATGTAAAGGAGATATCCATTTGACATTAATCCGACTAGGTTATGTAGCCATGAGTACTCAYGTGCCAAACTGTTCACCATCGCAAACGATGACTTTTGCTCAGTTTTCGAAAATTAAGGACAAAGATGCGGCGATAAGGAAACTTGAACGCATTTCGATTTCCAATCTTCATAATTGTTGGCGTTTACTGATACATAACGAAGCTAATAATATTCAATTCTTTAGACTTTCTTCTAAACTCATACCTTTAGCCAATCATCCAGAAATCCCAGAGTGGGATTACATAGATCCTATTTTGGAGGAACTTTCCAAATTAAAATCATTTATTACAAATCATCCAAAAATAAGGATAGATTTCCACCCAGATCATTACGTCATCTTGAATAGTTCAAATATAGATATACTGAAGACATCATTAAGAACATTAAGGATGCATTATACTTTATTGGAGAAAATGGGGATTAACCCTGAGCATCGCTGTGTTCTGCATGTTGGCGGCGGTTATGGCGAACATGTACAGGCTTTGGAGCAGTTTATTCATAATTGGGGGTTGATTCCTGAATCGATTCAAAGAATGGTCATTCTAGAGAATGATGATACTACTTTTACTTTGACGGAAACACTTTACTTATGTGAGAAATTGGGGATTCCTATAGTTTTTGATTATCACCATTACCTCGCACATCGGTTACCAAGTGAAAATTGGAAAGATCATTGGGACCGAATATTAAATACCTGGAGTAATTCCAAACTGCCTCCTAAAATGCATATTTCAAGTCCAAGGTCCGATAAAGAATTTCGAGCACATGCTGACTTTGTGGATACAGGAATCTTCATGGATTTTTTGCAACAAATTAAGGGGAGTTTACCACAATTGGATTGTATGATTGAAGCAAAACAAAAGGACGGAGCACTTTTCCAGTTGATGGATCAGCTGCAAGTTTACAAAGATATAGAGATCATTGATGGAGCCAGTTTTTATATTCATTAATAAATTGAGGTGATTTGATAAAGAGGGTGCATAAGATTCTCTTTATCAAATGTAATAAAAAATAATTGAAGACCTTGTTTACATAACATAGTTATGGTGAATCGAATTGATTTTATAAAAATGAACAATATAATTAAATGATAGAAATATTCAAAAGTATACATTAACTTACAAAAATATTAAAAAAGACAAAAAAACGAGCTTCATATTTAGTTTTTAAAGCCGTTGTTTTAAATCCATAGAGTCATTAATCAAAACTGTCTTAAAAGCGCTATATGGCTCTATACAGACGTTTAAAGGACGTTGGCAGATTTTAAGGGCTTATTGGGTGATTTCGCAAGAATATTCCGAATGTAACAAAGGACCTCTATTGATACATTCGAAATCGCGTTAAATCAAGGTTTACAAGGGTATTGAAATTAAAAAAACTTGCCTTTTTTTCTCCTGTTCACGTACAATGAAAGAAGGGGAAAGGGGAATGAGTCATTCATGCAAGCGACCTCTCAAAGAATCAAGAATGTCCAGCCGATACGCCGGCTCGATCACATAGAAAAGATGAAAAAGTCACTATTAAAATATTGCAGCTACAGGGATTATATGATGTTTTCAATTGGGATAAATATCGGTTTGCGTATAGGGGATCTTTTACAATTGCGAGTGAAAGATATCCTAGAAGGCACGCATATAGTCATTGTGGAGCAAAAGACAGATAAAATTAAACGGTTCATCGTCAATCCTCAACTTCGTAAGGAAGTAAAGAAGTATGTCCGGAAAATGAACCTGAATAATGAACAATATTTATTTCCAAGTCGAAAAGGGAATGGACCGATCACTAGGGTACAAGCCTACCGGATCTTGAACAAAGCAGCTGAAATGGCAGACATTCCGGATGTAGGTACACATACCTTAAGAAAAACTTTCGGTTATTTGCATTACCAAAAATTCAAGGATATCGCATTACTGCAGCAAATCCTAAATCACTCCAATCCAAAAGATACGATGATTTACATAGGTCTTACACAAGATTTAATGGACGAAACATTAATGGATTTCTATTATTAACTGACCGGGCCGATTTATAGCCGACCAGTTTTACTCAGTTTGTTATTGGTTACCACATTCCTATAATAGGGAGGTATTCCAGCGAAAACATTATTTCGATATAACTGGATGGTTAAAGAAGACTGGTCTTTAATCGGAGAGGTGAAAGAGGAAGAGCTTCTCCGTTCAACAACTAGCGGAGTGGGGGGCATAATCCAAACACTTTTCCATTTAGCAAGGGAAAAAAACTCACTGAGAGTTTTGGAAATTACAAGAGTTTGGATCAAGTATTGAAATTGGACGCTGTTTTTCGTACGGAAGTGAAGGGCTTTGTATACAAGCGGACTATCGATAACAACCTGGTAAGTTGGTGAATGAAGGGCATTTTATTAGTCTCCATATTTACTTTGCGGTCCAGAGCAAGAACCATGTCATTAAGTCTTGTTGAACAACTAATGAATTAGCGGATCTCAGAAATGAATAAACAGGCCTCATTAAGTAGTTACCATAATATAATTATGGTAACTACTATTCCTGATTTATTCTACTATTCATAAAAAAACCTATAATTATAGGGTTCCAGACTGTAGACAATCTTCAACTAAAGAAAGGTTTTTCTTTTTTTAATGGACTCTGGCAATCAACGCCAATGTTGAATAATATTTATCAAAGTACAAGAAGGAGAGGATGCTCTGTCTTTTAAAACTAAATTTCGTGAAAATCCTTATTTTAGAGGAAGAATCTCAGGGGAAATTCAATATTATAAAAAGGCATTCTGTTGAGGAATGCCTCAGTTTGTAGACAAAAGGGGTTCGGAATTAAAAAATTCCGAACCCCTTTTTGAGATTCCCTTTGAATTTTTGCCTGAAGTTAGGAGATTGGGGCTCTACGAGCCCACTATGTTAGGCCATTTTTGGACCTCGCCATGTCCAATTGGCCATCTTCTTTAAATTAATGGCAGCGAAAGTAAGCATCGCCTGCATCGACAATTTTTTAAGTCCCCTTAAAGTTGTCCAACGCATACCATGCTTTTCTTTYGCATCTGCGAATACACGCTCAATCGTTTCTTTACGTTTCGCATATATAGTTTTTACATCTTGATGATGACGCAGATGATCTGCTTCTTCCACATGTGTTTGCCAAATATGCCGTGTCACCACTTTTTGATGGTCTTTGCTTTCTGTACACTGAGATAAAAATGAGCATGTCGCACAAGTGTGTTTGGGTGATTTATACTCGCGATAGCCCTCTTTATTGGTTGTTGAGTAC
>NZ_JBFUHM010000036.1:0-51932 GCF_056402395.1 Peribacillus sp. P4_B1 | reverse complement strand
AACGGTGTCTCGATATGGGGACACACAGGTGGCATTCTAGGGTTTTCTACTATTGCTGGAGGTACACTTGGAGGCAAGCATACGTTGGTCGTCAGTTTGAACAGTTTGGGTAGAGATAACAGTCCTAATCCTTTTAAAAATATTTTACTTGCTGAATTTAGCAAGTAGGCAAAAAGGGAAAATTTTGTCGTAGTTTTTATAGCTAAAAATATACTTTTCTGGTTCAAAAGACCCGACTTACTTTTAAAAATAAATTTAGGGCTTTTTGGAATCCAGGTGGCAACCCCATGCTATTAAGCTAATAAAACAAAATCCTCCTTAAAATGAAAAAATACGCTATTCTTTCTGTAAAACCATAGGAAAGGATGGCGTTTTTACTCATTATGTTGGCAAATTGAACTTAACTTTAAAACATGGAAATCATTTTTTCGTATTAAGCAATGTAATTCGTAAAACTGGAAAGATTAGAGTGTCATCTATATGGACAATTAATTAGCATCCTTCTTTGTTCCCACAATATGCTTCAAATGCGCCAATTACTCCTCATCAAGAAGAAACGAAAATTGAKTGAATATAAGGCTGTTTATATCATTAAAGATTATTTTCCACTTTTTTATCAAGCATTAAATAACGAATATTAATAGACTGACAACCCCTAAATATCATAAACATAGATTTCACTTCCTTTTATTTATTATCTTCATATCAAGCATCACAATACTAATACCTTTACTTTTTTTTCTTCGTGTTGTTTTTTCGCCCGCGGCAAGGTACTTACACTGATCTCTGTCATTTATTCAACTTGTCTATAAGATTTCGTTTTTAATAAATCAAGAGAATGTGCAATCTGCTTTTTATATTTCTTTGGTCGCCCTTCTTTAAAATCCGGATTTAATTTCGGAATCACTTTTCCTTCTTGTGTGTTCTACAATCGTATCTCTTTCAAATTCGGCAAATGAACTCATGATATTAAACATCAATTTTTTTCTATTGGTGTATTTTCCACTACTATCATTTTAGTATATGAACCTTACCCCCTTTTTAGAGAAAACCATCTAATTGTTTGAATAGCATTTTTACCGAACGTGCAAAGCGATCAAATTTTGTCCCCGTAAACTTTTCGGAGTAAATTACCTCGCAACCTTTTTTCAACATTTGAATTTCAGATTCCGAATCTTGGTTTAAGGTACTCACTCTGGCATATCCATATTACGCACAGTAATCTTTCTGGCATTAATCAACCGCTGTTTGGCCTGATTGATCGCATTATGAATTTTTACGTCATTCGCAAAATAGATCACCTGATCGTAGGAGTAAAGCTGATGGTCCCGTCGTCCACTGGAAAGCATATCATCAAACATCTTAATCTATCATAGCGCTTACGATCTTTCTTATTCAATTCCAGTACAACCCAAGTGGTAGACGTTCCCATCAGTTCCTTTAAAAAGAAAACAGCATCTGGTATTCGGTCTCGATTATCATTGTAGGCCTTCAATTTACTTTGATTATCTCCTTCTCCTAACATAGAAAAGCAAATTTCCCTCTCTGTTCGATATAAAGGCAACGGCCTGCTTTTCCGATTGTAGTTCATGTATCAAGTCGGTAATAAGAAGATCATGCTGCATGGTGTAGATCGTTGCCTTATTTGGAACGGTCACATTGACATTCGTTAATTTCCTTGCCTTAATCGTTCCAAGATAAACCCCTACTTTAAGTGCAATGCGTTCATGCTTGACAAATTTTTGGCCGTCACCATACCATTCCTCAAAATGAACGATAAATACTCCAAATCTTCTCTTTCAACGAAGTGTACTTTAACATTACCAAAAATATCATCCTCTTCTAGAAAATATAGTCAAGCTGTACTCAAATTGAACAAAAAACTAATAATTAAAGTTGAATCATGAATTATTCATGCACCTCTCACAGATTTGTACTTGCGTGTCTTTGCATACGAAGCATTTTGCAAAAATATGTTGACATGAACCTTGTCTCCGCTTTAAATTATAGCTAATACAAAAAAAGTTTCCTTAAAGAAACTTTTTGAGAGGTGGTCAAGTGATGTCTGAAGAAAACAAGGTATCCCGCAGAGATATATTAAAGATGGGGACTGCAGGAGCGTTTGGGGTAGCTGGAACGTATTACTTTAATAAAATGGCACAATTTCCAACTGTAGCTAAGGCAGCAAATGATTCGTCTCACAAAACTAGCCACCATTCCAATCATGCAAACATGATTKATAAAACAAAMACGACAGGTTATAAAATGGCAGAACGGCTCCTTACTGAGTTTGATTATGGAAAAGTTACCAAGCTGCCAAACGGGCAAACACTCCGGGAATACGAGGTCGTGGCTATTGATAAAGAAATTGAAATTGCCAAAGGAATTAAATTTCCTGGCTGGACTTATAACGGGACTATTCCAGGACCAACTTTTCGTTGTACCGAAGGGGACCTTTTGCGGTTTCACTTTATTAATAAGGGCAGCCATCCCCACTCTATTCATTTTCACGGTATCCATCCTCCAGAGATGGACGGTTTAACTTCCATTTTTCCTGGACAAAAATTCACATACGAATTTGAAGCGAAACCATACGGATTACAAATTTACCATTGCCATGTACTCCCCCTAGCCCGCCATATCCATAAAGGTCTATACGGTAATTTTATTATTGATCCAAAGAAGCCAAGAGAGCCGGCATTCGAGTTAAACATGGTTATGAATGGATTTGATTTGGATTTAGATGGCGAAAACGAATTTTACACAGTGAATGGCTATGCCTTCGCATTTATGAATCACCCTATTAAAATTAAAAAAGACCAACTCGTTCGGATCTATCTAAGTAATTTAACAGAATTCGACTTATTAAATTCGTTTCACTTGCATGCGAATTATTTTACGTACTATCCAACCGGTAGAAACGATAACCCCTCCCAGTTTACAGATACCATCATGCAATGTCAGGGAGAGCGTGGAATAATTGAGGTTCGTTTTCCTTACGCGGGAACATATATGTTTCATGCCCATGTTAGTGAATTTGCTGAGTTAGGCTGGATGGGATTTTTTGAGGTCGAGTAAAGAAGGGGGAGATATTAATATGAAGGGGAAAGGAATAATTACTGGTTTAATACCGTTAATAATATTAATAGGTGTGCTGGGATTTGTGCTAAAGAATGGAGCAGGTGTAGAAAAAGATCCTGTAGCACCAATAGAAGTGTTGAACATTGAACGCATCAAGGTAACTAATACCGGTTTCGAATTATCTGTTAGTAATACGGGACCCACACCATTAACGATTTCCCAAGTTATGGTCAATGATTCGGTGTGGAATTACAGTGTCTCCCCTCAAGCTAAACTTGAACGATTTGAGGAAGGAAAGGTAAACATCGCTTACCCATGGGTGGAAGGTGATCCACATACCATTAAATTAATCACAGAAAATGGGATTATCACGAAAGGTGCACTTGCAGCCACCACGCTTACTCCAGAAACCAACCGAAGCAACTTTTTGAACTACGGCTTAATAGGCTTTTATGTTGGAATAGTGCCGATTACATTGGGTTTGTTGTGGTATCCATTTATGAAACGTTTCTCACGAAAGTGGATTAATTCGATTCTTGCCCTTACCGTTGGGCTGCTTTTATTTTTATTTGTTGGGACGCTAGCTGATGGATTTGAGATTGGTGCAGAAGCTCCTTCTGTCTTTCAGGGCAATATGATTGTCATTATTGGAGCTTCCTTAACCTTCTTATTTTTAATCGGCTTTGATCAGTATCAACAAAGAAAGCAAGAAAAGAAAGGGTATTCACCTTTTGGTATGGCTTTGTTGATGGCTACCGGAATAGGACTTCATAACTTTGGGGAAGGCTTGGCAATTGGTTCTTCTTTTTCTCTTGGTGAAGCCGCTTTAGGAACCTTTTTAATTATCGGATTTACCCTTCACAACATTACGGAAGGTATTGGAATCGCTGCTCCTTTATTAAAGACCACACCTAGATTGAAAGACTTTTTATTACTGGGAGGTATCGCAGGTGCACCCGCCATTTTAGGTACTTGGGTTGGGGCGTTCATCATCTCGCCAATTTGGGGAGCTTTCTTCCTGGGTATTGGTGCAGGGGCAATTCTTCAAGTAATTTATGTAATAACGAAAATGCTCATTGACGATCATAGAACACATAGAGAACCATCTGTCTCATGGTTAAACCTTTCTGGATTCACGATTGGACTGTTAATCATGTACTTTACTGCATTTTTCGTTAAATTTTAAGGGAGAACTAAATAAATGAACCTTGGAGTATTTGACCTAAAAAGCTTTCTAATGTCGGGAGTAGGTTGTTCTTTAAGTGAACAATCAATTAAAGGATTAGTAGATATCAAGGAAGAAGACATTGCAGGAGACTTCTATTCTCTTGTTCATGTTTTTTAGGTGATTTCTTGAAATAAGGTCACATGTACGACCATCATTTAAAGAGTGTTCTCTAAAGGTTCAAAAACATGGGGGCGTCATAATTTGCCTACACCACCATTTCCCCCCTAATGAAGAGGCGTAATTCATTGCAGTCCAGCACCCGAGTGGCGGATGGCACTTCACCCTGGCGAAACGATGCCTTTGTGTTACTCTGTAAAGAATTCCAATTTCAGGAGGCTGATTATTAATGTTTTCAAATATCGGAATTCCAGGTTTAATATTAGTATTTGTCATTGCCTTGATTGTTTTTGGACCAAAAAAGCTGCCGGAAATCGGCCGGGCTTTTGGACGTACTTTAACTGAATTCAAAAGTGCGACCAATGGATTAGTATCTGATGAAAAAGATAAAGAGGAAGAGAATAATCCTGAGTTAACGACTGGTGAAAAGAAACTGGATAAATCGTCAGTTTCATAAGGTACTAGGGTAGACGGGGCAACCCGTCTATTTATTTTATTTTTAAAAAACGAGACATCCGCCAAGGAATACAGCGATATACATCTTATCGGTTTCTGTTGCAAATATGATTTGTTAGAAACATATAACCTCAACATCTATTTCCACTATGAATTATGATGTTTTTACTCTCTCACTTTAGGCAGACTTCACCATTTGTTGAAGTGGCCCTTTTTTCAGCATATGCATCACCTACTCCACAGATTAATTGTTGGGCTGTTCGAAATATTTTTAGCCTAACTTAGAACGAACTCGCTAATTAATAAATCGATGATCTTGTTCGACGATATTATTCATCTGGATTTATAAAGTATATTAGAGCTATACTAAAGCCTGTTTTTTTCGGATATCCCCTACTCCCTCCGCCTACTATTGTTTTTTACCAGCTTGATTCCTTGAAAAGAATAAGCATTTTGATATTCTTGGATTGAAACATGGTTACCCATCAAAACGTTCTAGTAATTCAATAATCACTTTAAAGGTCGATATTGTATCCATATAGGCATATCGCCCTTTTCCGTTAAAAAAGTTACCTGTCTGTATGACCGGATAGCCCATTTCCTCCAACATCTTCATTTTACCTTCCATATCTTTAACGACAAAAGAGATATGGTGAACTCCCTCACCATTTGTTTCAAGATGATCTTTCCATATGCTAGGTGATTCGCCCGGCTCGATTAATTCAACCTGAATTAACGGGGTATCGATGAACATGTATCTAGATTCTCCTTCAGTGGGCTTCCCTTTGTAAATCACATTTGTAATTTCGGTTGACCCAGAATGAATGATGGGAGGTTTTTCAATACCCAACAACTTACAATATGCATCTGCAGCCGCATCCAGGTCTTTTACAACTAACGCAAGCTGTTCCACTTTGTTAGTCCCTAATAACGGCTGAACTCTTTCATCTTCTGGTCTTTCCCATGCCGTTTTTCTTGGCTCTTCACTTTCAAGCAGCTCAACTAACGTTTTGTGATCATCTAGTGTATCCACATATACATACCGGCCGTCACTTGAAGTGAATTCACCCGTTTGCAAAGCTGGGTATGCACTTTTCTCCATGATTGGCAGTCTCTTTTGGATAGAATCTACATCAAAAGCAATATGGTGGATCCCTTCACCTACTTCATCCAGGAACTCACGCATCGTTCCTGGATTATTATCTGGTTCTATTAGTTCAATTTGTACGGTTGGTGTATTCAGAAAAGCAAGTTTAGATTTTGATTCCGTTGGTACACCTCTAAAAGTCACTTTCGAAACAGAACTGTCACCAGTTAGAAATGGTTCTGCCTTCTTAATGCCTAGCAGTCTTGTGAAAGCTAGATTAGCAGCTTCAATATCTTTAACAACAAATGCAAGTTGATTAATGGTCCTATTGCCCAATAGTGATTCTGCCAACCTTATAAACCTTCTTCCACAATTTATTTTGTTATAAACTCAACCCAGTCCACGAACTGACAAACCACCGTCGCTGGAAATGACTTCACCGGTAATTGCACGCGCTTCGTCCGATGCTAACAGGACATAAGCAGCTACATGATCTTCGGGCATCTGGGCAAGCTGAAGTGGATTTCTTTTCTTTATGCTGCTGGCCTTCGTATCATTATCCACGATTTTAACGAATGGACTTAGAGGAGGAATGACCGATAATGCCGTCAGTGTGCCACCAGGCGCCACAGCGTTTACCCGAATATTCGGAGCGAGTTCAAAAGCAAGTTGGCGCATTAACCCTATTTGAGCATGCTTGCTTGCTGTGTACCAAACCCCGCCGCCATCAGGATAGAAACTAGCACCGGATACAGTAAAAATAATATTGCCATTCGATTTTTGCAGTTCATCAAGAGCGGCTTTTGCACCGAAGAAAGATCCTTTAACGTTAATATCGAGCAAAAAGTCATATGCTTTGGAAAGTGCATCGGGAGTTACGTCGGCAAATTTGGCAAACCCATCAAAGACTCCAGCATTAGCAACGAAAACATCCAGCTTTCCGAATTGCCTGACAGTGGCCTGTACAGCCCTCTCATTGTCTTCATATTTGCTTACATCGCCTTGATGAACCAGAATCCCTTCACCAAATTCCTCCTTCATTTTCTTCAGCGTTTCTATTGAGCGGCCGATAATGCTGACTTTTGCTCCTTCTTGTATGAAACGTCTAGTGACAGCTTCCCCTATACCAGAGTTCCCTCCGGTAATCAACACTACTTTATCCTTTAACGCCATTGCCATTACAACCAGCCTCCTTGTTATCCTTTTTATGCTAGTAATATTTATACGAAGATAGCAAGATTCCTGGTATTTATCGTTGTTTGGTCAACGATGAATATCCGTTTGGAAAGTTTCCATTTACCCTCTTCGAATATGAATTCATCATTTCGTTCGCCCGAAATCAAATCGTGTTGAATATCCGTGCTACGGCTTCGATAGATAAGAAGATAGCTCTTGACGACTGCCTTTTCACCTTCAACAAAGTCCTTAACGCGCACGTTAGAGACAAAACGGCGTGTTCTTGATGGCGGTATTTCCGCCCATGCATAATCTGTTTTCAAACGATCCACGCGCAGTCTCAGCAGCTCAATATCATCATTGAATGTAAACATTTCCGTTGAATAATCCGGGCGTTCCACCCCTTCTTTATTAATGCGAACAGGCATTTGGTAGCGCAAGCTTGAGTGCATTAGATCGAACCAATCATCAAATTCAATATCATCCAGTAATTGTGCTTCATCATACAGCCACTGTTCAAATTCACATTTAAGCAACATTTTCTCCACATTCATTTCCATTCCCCCTCCCGCTTATCATTTCGTCATCAACTCCAGCCAGTACTTGTAAAAATTCCGTTGGCTCGCTTCTGTGAATTTATCATCGTAAGCAATGCCCGGTCCTATGAAATCAACAGGGTCACGATGAAGACCCATGGTATAATTATAGGTTAAATTCTTTAGGAAAGGCATTGGGCCCTGGGCTGCTTCAGTAATATCCGTAAACACTTCCGTATCATCCTGTTCGAAAATACCGGATGGGCTAAAGGTCAAGATAAACGAATCTCTTGATCTATCTTTCCAATCTTGGGAGGCGTTCTTTTCGACGAGCATCCAAGCGATCACTTCCATTTTATTGTGACCAATTGGCCGCCACATTCTAATTGAAGTGTTGGAGATGAACTGGTCTTTGATTTTTGTATGGGATATTAAAAATGATAAGTTGGGGAAAACGTTCCCAATCATATTCTTTAAGTTTGATAAAACTTCATATTGTTCTTCAGACAAATTACTTTTAAATTCATCTTTCAATTCTTCCGGGAAAGCGAAGTCAGGGTTAGGTGTCCCTAAGTTCAGCCCATGGCCGTTATCCATATGGATTTGAAAACCACGCTTTGAATAGGTGGCATTGGGTACCATGCCAAGTTTTGCAATGGATCCGTGTGTGACCATCGTGTGATAGGAATCACCAACAAAGTTATCGGAACCCACTTTCCAGTTGGAATTAACAACGAATCTTTGCGGGACCCCGATAACTTCCATTTCTGCGCGTCCTACGAGTATATCCAAATACCATTTAATATCTCCAAGAAACTCTTCAAGCGGCTCAGCGTCTTCATTCCAAGTTCCAAATAAAAGTCCTTTATAAGAATCAAGCTTCACTTTGTGAAGGCCCATTTCTGAGCGGTCAAGTGTGCTCCCATATATGTCCTTTTGAAGTGGTACCCCCACTAGCTCACCAGTGTTTTTAAAGTTAAATCCATGATAGGGACACGTAAATAAAGACTTGTTTCCTTTATCAGCACGGCATAGTTTCATTCCGCGATGTGTGCACATATTATAAAACGCCCTGATTTCCCCTTCACCGTCACGGGTTATGATGAGCGAATAGCCAGCCAGTTCACGGGTCAAGAAATCTCCTTTGTTGGGTACTTCAGATTCATGGCCGACAAAAACCCATGTTTTCAAAAACACTTTTTCATGTTCTATATCATAAACCTTTTGATCTCCAAGGAGGTATGCAGGTATAACGCCTTCCTCTGGTTTAACCGTTTCGTTCAAATAGTTAACAACTTGCTGTTTCGACATTTCTTCCAGGGACTTATCAGTTTTAAGCATACTTTTCTCTCCCTTCCATAAATTTGACCTCATAATTCATTATCCGATTTGAACGCTCTTTTCCTTGTTTTGCAGAGTAGCCAAAACACTTAATGCGGCTAAGTAACTCGTTTTCGGATTATTTGGCATCGGATCATTTTCCACTTCGAGTTTGAGTTTCCCGAACGAACCTGACGCTTCTATTAGATGGATGTTTTTCAGTACACTTGGATCGGCAATGATTTTCACTTTTGTCTTTTCAGATCCCAGACCAGCCAAAGCCAGCACAATCGCAACATTAATGTTTCTCGGAAACTGCTTGATCGCTTCTGCAGCCGACCCATCAAATAAAACCGTTTCTTCTTCCATTGAAGAACCTGCAGGTAATGCGTTTGGCGGTTTTCTCGTGGTGATGCAAACAGATTCAAGACCATTCACCGCTTTTGCCGATTTAAGTACATCAAGACCTCCAATCGCACCAGACGGAAGGAAAATATTCACGTTATTATTTTTGCAAATCAGGTTTGATTGTTCTTCAAAGGCAGCATTGGCCATCACGCCTATGCTGCTTAGTAAGAGATTTTTCCCGCTTTTAAGCACTTTAAATGCGTACTCTTCAGCAGCTTCAATCGTTGCAGCCTCTATGACTAAATCTACATCGGATTTAAGTAGTTCATCAACATCATTAAATGGCCGTGTCCTGAATTCTTCAGCTAGTTGAGCTGCGATTTCTTCACGGCGGGCATAAATCGAAACGATTTTCCCACCTGGAAGAAGCCCATCGTTATTTATTGCCTGAAGCAGAAATTTCCCGATATTGCCGCATCCGATTAAGCCTAACCTCATGTAGATTCATCCTTCCTCAATTAGCAAACCCGTATGAGTCCGCAAAGAATTCCAGCCCACAATGTCTTGTTTCCCGGGAAACACCACTTTCTTTTAATCCAGGGAAGTCGAGAGCCAGGTCACTGAAAACGGTATGATTATTATGGAAAACCGCACCAGCTTCGAGTCGATCTGCCATATCAATAGCTATCTCTTCATTCTCGGTCCAAACAGATGCACGCAAGCCAAACTCACTATCATTCGCTAATTTCACAGCCTCCTCAATATCATTGAATGGTAGGATGGGAATGACAGGTCCGAATTGTTCCACCCGAACCACTTCGCTCTGCTGATTGACATCAGTAATAATAGAAGGAAGCATATAATAACCTTTATCCCAAGCTTCAGGATTATGTTGAATGCCAGTGGTGATTATGTTTGCTCCCGACTTAGCTGTACGTTCGATCAAGCCATTCACAAAGTCATACTGTGCTTTATTATTCAATGGACCCATCGTTACGTCAGGCTGAATGCCATCACCAACTACCATCCGGCTAAATTCTTTGGTCAGCTTTTCAACAACCTCATCAAAACGTGATTCTTGGACGTACACTCGTTTAACAGCAGAACACACCTGGCCTGCAGCTCGTAAAATCCCCATCCTCAAACGTTTGATTGCCGCTTCATCCATAGTGGCGTCTTCCAAAATAATGGCAGGGTCATTGCCGCCGAGTTCCATATATACTTTTTGTAGATTTCCAGCTGATTTCTGCATGATATTTTTTCCGGTTTCAGTACTACCGACAAACGCCACTGTCCGGACGCGGGAATCGGAACAAAGTGTATCGCCGATTGCTTTTCCTGATCCTGAGACTATATTGATGACTCCTGGTGGAAAATGTTCAGCAACTACTTTTAAATAGGTCATTATCGTTAACGGGCAATTCGTTGCAGGTTTCACTACAACGGCATTGCCTGCCAAGACAGCAGGTATGACCCTTTTGAACGTTAATATCATTGGAGAATTCCACGGAGTTATAATTGCCGTGACGCCTCTTGCCCTTCTTCGGATTTGGACTTTTTGATTTCCTTGAAGCACTTCAGGTTTCCACCAATCAAGTAACTCTGTAGCGCAGCCCTTCATGACTTCAACACATCGTAGTAAATCCTTTTTAGCTTCAACTAGTGTTTTGCCATTTTCACGTACGAACACTGTAACATTTTCCTCGATTACTTTTGAAAGTTCTGCTGCCGCCGAGTTCATCCGGTTAGCCCGATCCCTGACATCAGAACGAGACCAACTTTCAAAAGCATATTCTGCCGCTTCAATCGCTTCATTCACGATATCCCCAGAGCATATTGCCACCTGGCCAACTACTTCCGATCTGTTTGCCGGATTTATCACATCCACTTTTTCCGGCATTTCTTTCCATTCTCCATTAACAAGGTATTTTCCTGAAACAAATGGATATGTCGAAATCATCCTCAATCCCCCCTACAGTTTTTTGGGCTTAAATGCTTCCGCAGCTCCTGGCGGTCCCCCAAATGGCTTTGCCATTGGTCCCACAGCTTCCATATCAACAACGATCATGGAAGGCTTACGTCTTTCCTTTGCCTTTTTCAATTCGGATATGAATTCATCTCCAGAACCAATCCGTACAGCATCGAAATGCATGGACTCAGCCAGTTTCACAAAATCGGGACTCAATAAATCCACGGCAACCTGCCGGCCATATGCCGCTGTTTGAATATTGCGCAGAACCCCATAACCTGAGTCATCAAACAATACGATGATAACTGGTAAGTTTTCTTCGGCGGCCGTAACCATTTCCCCGACATTCACCATAAAGCCTCCGTCTCCAGCCATAAGAACGACCGTTTTATCTTGACACCCTATTTGGGCACCGATTGCCGTTGGAAGACCTTGACCAATTCCACCCCCAGATGCGTGAATGGAGGTTCTCGGTTCATAGATTTCAAATAAACGGCTACCCCATACGTTTGCCTGCACAGTTACATCTCGAACTAAAATGGTATCGTCAGGTAATATCTCCCTCATGCCATCTAAAAATTCCGCATAAGGTCCAAGCGTTTCCCGGAGTTGAGCGCGCACTTCATTTCTAAGCGAAAGAACTTCTTGTAAGTAAGAAGGTTCCGCATTCACTGAGTTTTCTTCGAGCTTTTGAATGATGCCAGCTAGCATATCTTTTGCATCGCCAACCAAACCTAGTGTGGCTTTGTAGTTGCGGTTAATTGCCTGCCAATCTACATCTATCGCTATATGTTCTTCTGGAACCGGTACTTTCCAGTTGGATGTTTCGTTTCCCCTAAATCTTACACCTACGCTAATCAATAAATCCGCATTTCTCAAAAACTCTTTTGTAGTTTCATAGGCCGCAAAATGTCCTATGCATTGTTCATGATTTTCTGGGATCGAACCTTTTCCTGACTGACTGGTTATCACTGCTGCACCAAGGATCTCCGCCAATTTTTGCAGTTCATGCGAAGCATTGGCACTTATGACCCCACCCCCGGCCCATATCACAGGACGGCGTGCTCCAACCATTTTTTTCACGGCTTGTTCGGGAATAAATGGCTTTGAATTTGTTTCAAACGCCGAAACTCGCAGCTCCTCGAGTGAAAGATCTTCTATGATTGCCGATTGAAAGTCAATGGGAATTTCCAATGTGACCGGTCCAGTTGGTGCAGTTAAGGCTTCTTGGATCACCTTCCTTACAACCGCTGCTGATTGGGCAGGGTTTCTAAGCCTCACTGCATTTTTACAAGCACCTCTCATCATTGAAAGCTGGTCTTTACACTCATGTATGTATCCTTTGCCTGTACCAAGATAAGAAGAAGCGACCTCACCGGTAAGATGAAGAAGGGGGACACCAGCTGCCCAAGCTTCCACTAGTGAACCAGCAGCATTTCCTGCCCCTGTTCCGGTACTGGTAATCACCACACCCAATTTCCCAGTGGCGCGGGCATAGCCATCAGCCATATTGACGGCACCGCTTTCTCCGCGTGAACAAATGAGTTTAATGCTACCTTCTCTAAGAATTGCATCATAGATGGGCATATTGTGAATACTGACAATCCCGAAAGCAACGCCCACTCCTGCTTGAACCAGCTCCTTTACGATGGAATCGGCGGTCGTAAACTCTATTTCTTCTTGTATTTTCATCGCGTTTGCCTACCTTTTTTAATGATATATTTAAAGTGCCTTTCCGATCGCTCCTGCCGTCTCAATCGTCGAACCCGCTACATAACTTGCTTTGTCTGAAGCAAGGAAAACAATGACACTGGCCACTTCTTCCGCTTCCCCTACGCGGCCGAGAGGGATATTCCGTTTTTTCGCAAGTTCCCCGTAATATTCTTCCGGATCCATATCCGGCGCATTTTTCAATCTTCTTCGCTCCCATTGATCGGTCCGGATCAATCCAAGACTCACTGAATTAACCAATATATTGTCAAAGGCCAATTCCTGGGACAAGGTTTTGCTTAAATTAAGGAGACCAGCCCTTGCTGCTGCAGTCGCTACCATATGACGTTCAGGTTCTTTAGCAAGCGTTGCGTTAATATTAATAATCCGCCCCCCTCCCCTTTTCACTAAATAAGGGTGCGAAGCACGAACGGCATATATGATGGCAAAGAACTTTAATTGAATCTGTTCATCCCACTGCTCATCCGTAATGTCAAAAAAGTGACCCATGACGCTTTGACCGGCTGCATTCACCAATATATCGATCCCGCCAAACCTCTCAGCCGTACCATTAATGAAAGAATCCACATCCGATTTTGAGGTGACATCACAGGTTGATGCAAAGATATCCGCCTTCTCACCAAATGAGAGTAGTTGACTTTGTGCACTTTCCATTCGCTCTGTGCTTCTGCCGCATATAGCCACTTTCGCTCCCTCAGCTAAAAACATTTCTGCTGTTTTTAATCCTACGCCCGACGTGCCTCCCATAATGACAGCCACTTTACCTTGCAATCCTAAATCCATCTCTTCACTCCTTTAAAACCATTTTCCTTAAGCGCAGTCCTTTAAAAAACAAGAGGTTAACTTTCACTGTAACCATAACATCCAGTGCAAGAAGAAATGGAGGAAATGGACGCCCATCTCATTTCTCGGCCGTTACTGAATCATCCATAACGGAATTCACCCAGCCAGGATCGGGATCTCCTCCCATTGCTTTGCGGGCTTCCGGTTTCGGCGGCCCTGCAATCCCCCATTGATCCATTAGATGTGGTACACGTTTCCATACACGTGCCCTCCACTCCGATTCATCTTCAATCGTTTCCAGATAACATGTATACTCCATAACAAAACCGCCTGGGTCTTGGAAATAACAAAAAATATTGTCTCCAGGTCCATGACGTCCAGGTCCCCAAAGTTCTGACAGTCCCGCTTTTCGCACATTGCTTATGCCGCGCATCAGTTCATCCACTGAATCGACTTCGTATGCGATATGATTGATTGACGCATGTTCATCTTGATTAAAGGCAATGGAGTGATGCTTCCTGTTGCATCGCAGAAATGACATTTGATGCTCACTCCAATCGGTAACTTTAAAACCAAGTACATCTGTATAAAACCCAACGATCATATCTAAGTTCTTCGTATTCATTACAACATGATTCAGTTTCACTGGATCAACATTTTTCTTGTTCCAAATTGACGTTTGAACTTCAACCCAAGCCGAAAGCTCAATCACGCGGTTTTCCGGATCAATAAACCGTAATCCATAACCAGCACCTGCTTCATCCAAATAGCCAGGTGGTTCAATGATTCTAACGCCCTTCGATTGTAATATCCCCGCTGCACGATCCACTGCATTTTTATCGACCATGCCGAAAGATATATGATGCAAACCACGTTTTTCTCCCCTATGAAGGCTTAAAATATGATGTTCCGGTCCTGCACCCCGAAAATAAACCGTATTCTCCTCTTCCGGAGCATCCACCCTATCCAGTCCCCAAACCTTTTCATAAAACTCTGCTTGATCGTCGAAATTCGGAGTAATCATGCTAATATGCCGTAAATGAGTAATCCCAAGCATCCTTTATATACCTCCCATAAATTAGATTGCTTTTTAGAAGATTTGCATTGACCACATCTAACAATCTAATCGAAAAGGGCGCCTCATTAATTTCCATAATGCAGGTGCCCTTTTCGGCTAAATGATCAGTCTTTAATGATGGCTTCTCTTTCTTTTGAGCGTTGTTTCCGCAGTTCTTCCAGTTCACTGCCTTCAGGATATGTTGGCAAGTTAGGCTTCACTGCCCCTAGCATTACGAGCATGCGCGCCTCAACATCCCCGTCATTCCTAATTCCCCGATAAACCCCTGGCGGACTGCTGATGCAGTCTCTCGCACTTAGTTTAATTTCATGCACTTCGCTGTAGCTATCCTCTTGAATTAACGCCGTGACTTCACCCTCAAGAATGAAAAACACTTCTTCAACATCATCGTGAAGATGCAAAGGCCCGATACATCCCGGCGGTAGAACCATTGTACTTAGAGTGAAATGTTCACCTGCAATTACATTTGTATCGTTATTTGCAGTGGCACCTCGTCCTATATATCTCATCTGTGCACGTCTATAAGCTGGATCGATTTCTTCTTGGAACTTCAAGACATCCCAATCAAGCGTACGGTCTTTCAATCGGGCAACATATTTTTTTTCAAAATCTTTCACTGAAAAAATTTCTTTTGTCATTTTAAAAATCCTCCCTTATTTGTTGTTTCTAAATTACATTGTGTTTCATTGGCAAAACAGTGTTTCATCTATGAATTAATTCTAAAATGAAACCTTTTCATTGTCAATTAATTTTTAGAATATTTGAAACTATTTTTATAATCCAAACAATTTATTCTTTTTTCGATAACTCGGATCGATTTAACCAAATATTTCTTTTTCTTAACGCAAAAAAGTGCGGACACCCTAGATTTGGGATATCCACACTTTCGAAAGAGATTATCTTTTTTATTAGATTGGCACTAAAAGCATGTTCACACATCATCATGTTGAAACGACATAACCCCACTATACCCCATATAAAGGGATAACTGCCGAGAAACCTCCAGCAGTTTCGGCAAGGCGATTTTATCGATGAAATCTTCCTGATAAGCCGACTCTGTTGCAACGACATTCAAGGCTGCCAATACTTTTCCAGTCCGGTCAAAAATCGGAGCGGCAACAGAACGGATTCCAGGGTGGAATTCCCCGCTTGTCATCGAATAACCATTTTGCCGAATCGATTCCAACTGTTTTTGAAACTCACCCGGCGCGGTAAGTGTTTTGTCTGTATAAGGAGTGAGGTTTGAGATTTTGAACATTTGCATGAGCATTTCTTTTGGTTGATATGCCAAAAGTAATTTTCCATTGGCCAAAGCATGTGCTGGCAGCCGCAACCCTATGTTCACATTGACAGCAGATACCCCTCTGATCGGGGCACTGCCAACATAAACAACTTCCAATCCATCCAAAATGGACAGGTGGCAGGAAGCTCCGATTTCATCACGCAGGGTCTCCATATAAGGTTGGACTATTTCCTGGAATTTCAAACTATTCAAATAGCTGAAGCCCAATTCAAGAACCTTTGGTGTTAAACTATAACGTTTGGTATGCTCATCCTGAGACAGATAACCAATATTTTGTAAGGTGAATAATAAACGATATGGCACCGTTCGGCTTACTCCCAGTTGTTTTGCAATTTCTGAAAGAGACAAACTCGGCTGTAATTCATTAAAGAGCTTAATGATTTCCAACCCTCTTACCAATGAATTAGCACTATATTTCTCTTTATCTTTTTCTTCGCTTTCCATTCGAGTATTCCCCCCGTTGTATATCTCAATTCTCTAAGAGTTATAAACCATTTTAATAAGCTTTCTCACCTCAACTCTTACCTAGAAGGAACTTGCAGCATATTTACAACTTTTACTGCAAATTAAGTTGATGTATATTTTTTATGCATACTACAACTTTGCCCTACCTGTTGTCTCTGTAAAAAATCCGTAACATATTCATTGAACACTTCTGGATCTTCCTGATAACATAAATGGCCGGTATTCGGTACGATGGCAAATTCGGAATTAGGAATCAATTCATGAAAAATTCTCGATTCACTAACCGGTGTGACCTGATCCAGTTCACCGCATATGACCAAGGTCGGAACGGATATAGAAGAAAGGATTTCCATTTGGTTTAAATTTGATAAAGAGAAGGAAACAGACCGGTATCCAGCCGGGCGCACTTGCGACATGATGCGTTCTGCTTCCTTAACCAACTCAACAGAAGCATTTGGCGACATTAGCGCTTTGACCCTTTTCTTTGCCAGTTCACCCGGATTTAACGTATTGATGGAGTGCAATCTATTCTGAAGTTTCCGTTTATTTTCTTCCTGGCTAACACCAGCTGCCCCGCGAGTCGCATCAGATATAATCAGCGCCTCGACCATCTCGGGGAAACGGCTAGTAAAATCGAGTGCGATAGCCGAGCCCATCGAATGCCCGAGCAGGTATACCGATTGCAAACCAAGACTCTCAAGGAATTCTTTCAATACATCTGCAAATTGAGAAAAATCTTGAAATTCCTCTTTTGGATCGGAACTTTCACCGTAACCTGGCGCATCCCAGGCAATTACCCTAAATTCTTCATTCATCTGACAGAGCTGTTTTCTCCATGACTGAGAATTATTTCCCAAACCATGCAGGATAACAAGCGCTTTTCCTTCTCCCGATTCCAGATAATGAATCGAGAATTCTTTTAATTGGCTAATTGGCATCCTTTTCAACCTCACAATCCTTTGAATAAATAATTTAAGTGTTTATTTGTCAATTAAAGCATAATTACACATTTAAAACTATTTGGGAGGCCTAACTTAATTGGCATATTATCGAAGACATATCGATCAACAAAATATATCCAAATATGCAGGAAAGAACAATTAAAGAATTTTAATCCATAGATATTTTCCATAATAAGTATTTCATATACAAAACAATATAAATGAATTATAGATTTTCCTGATTTTAAATTCAATATCAACAAGTCAGAATTTTTAATAATTTGATATTAATTACTTCTTTTGACACAAAAGATCAAATCCACTCCCCCTTTTAAGTCCTTAATAAAGGCCATTTAGCTCATTCCCTTGTATGATTCCCCTCACAACGCAAAAAGGAATCCCATTGTAGTTCGATTTTAAACATAAAAAAACACAATGGAAGAAGTTAAAAATGACAATATATTTATTTATTCTAAAAATATTAAATTATCAAAATATTAAATTGACAATCAATTCTATTTATTTTATCGTTAATAAAGTAAAACTTTGTTTTACTTACAAAACATTACCATTCCTTATCTATCTCTCAGTATTTTAAAGAAAGGCGGGATGCAGCTCGTAAATGGGGAAATCGAAACTAGTGCCTATCTAAAGAAAAACCTTAGTCCACCTATTCTCAATGGTAAGTGTTTTTTGCAATGCTAAAAAGCGACAAGGAGATGGTATTATGTTAAATGGGCAAAAAAGATGGTTGTATATTGCCGTTCCAATTTTTTTCTTTTGGTTTTTCGGACAAATTGATAAGGTTGGCATTTCCATCATTCAAACAGATCCAGAATTCTTGAATGCACTCGGAATGACAGGCGATGACAAAAATGCAAAGATCGGTCTTCTTTCCTTTGTATTCACCATAGCTTATGGAGTTTCAAATCTTTTTTGGGGCTTCATCATTGATAAATTAGGGGCCCGAAAAACAGCCATCGCCGGATTATTCGTATGGACACTTACCATGATTGTGTCAGGTTTAGCAAATTCATATGAAATGTTTTTAATAAGCAGGATCATTCTTGGTTTTGGCGAAGGGATGATGATTCCAGTTTCCGGAAAAATGATTTCTAACTGGTTTAATAAACGCGAATTGGGGAGGGCCCAGGCATCATGGCTTACCGGAAACTATTTAGGTCCGGCAACTGGAGCCATTGTTTTGGTGCTCGTGATATCTTTACTCCACTGGCAAGCAGCTTTCTTTATGCTTGCGGCCTTCAACTTATTTATTAATATCCCGATGTTCATCTTTATGACAAGGAATACACCAGAAGAGCACCCCCGTATAAGTAAGGATGAATTGGCCTTCATTCGCCAATCGGAAGATGAAGGGAAAGAAATTGCCCATTCAGAGAAAAAGAGTTTCGCTCAGGATTATCGTTTCTGGATTGTATGGTTCGGTATGCTCGTATGCTCCTTCCTTTTTTTCGGAATCAGCATTTGGCTCCCTACCTATCTAATTGAAGCAAAAGGATTCGAAAAGGAAGGGATGTCGAGCATCACTTCGCTTTCCTGGCTATTTGCTTTAGGATTTGTCTTGGCCTGCGGCTTTCTGGCGGACAAAACCAGGCGTCCAAGTTTGATGGCCTCGATTCTATTTTCATTGACTGCTGTCTTTTTAACTGTTGCGGTCTTCATCCCCAACCCTATTATGGCCGGGCTATGTATGGGACTGGCAATGGGATGTCAAGGCGGTGTTTTCCATTTAAGTAATATGCTCATGATAAAATACTCAACACCCGAAACGGCAGGACGGGCTGCTGGTCTAATTGGATTCACGAATATTATGGGCGGCTTTTCAAGCTATATCATGGGGTGGCTTCGTGACTTGTCTGGCGGGGACTTCAGTACATCGATCGCCATGCTGATTTTTACAGCCATCTTAGGTTTGGGAGCGTATATATTCTCCATTAAAAGAGAAGCGGCAGAACTGCATTTATCACCTTTGCCTGCACAAAAGATCCAAGTATGAAGCGTAAGTTCCTTGAAATCATGACCAACATTTTTATGGACTTTATCCAACCCTTGAATTATCAAGGGTTTTTTCTTGAGCGGACTATGAGTCATGTACTATTATCCCTTCAATTACTCCATGTAGCTACTAGATAGTTCTTTTACTCTTGTCCCTCGGCATTTTTCCTTGTTCCTAGATCCAACCCTATTCTTCTGCGAATTCATGGATCTAATTTTTTCAAATATCCCAGAATCTTATTATGGCTGCCATCCACCATCCATCTTAAAAATAGCTTCACTTATTCCAACTTCCATTAGTAGTGCTTCATTCCTGGATCAATTGCTTGGATAGCCGATCTTCGGGTTATTCCTGGTCTTCCACAACTGAAGCATAAAACCATTTTATTTCCAAGAAAGTCCTGCTCAATACCACCGGCTTTATCATTTAGTCATCACTTACTAGAACAGATCGCGACCAAAAGGAGCATGCAGCAAAGTCATGCCCCCGTTCTTAATTAGCATGGATCACTAGTTCAAACTTCTTAAAATGGCGGATAACTATTAAAGTGGACCCACCCTTTACTGGTTATTATTATGAAGTACACTTGAAAACAATTCTGAGTGAACGAGCATATCCTATAATAAGCATTAAAGATTATATAACTTCATTTAGGTGTTATACAGCAAGAGTTGGAAAACAGCATTTTTAAAAAAAGCTAAAACTAGATGAGGAGAGCATAATCTAAATTCACTCTGAATGTCTTGTCCTTTTTTTGTATAAAAATGTCGATAGTTAAAATATTCAAAAAATGACAATCACTCGGTAACCCATGTTATATTGTTAATGATAAAAATACTTGTCAAGTAAGGTGAGTGCGTGAATATTGAAGTTTTAATACTCCATTATATTCAGGAAAAACGTCAAAAGCCCAATCATGCCAATGAATTATTGGATTATATTCAGAAGGAATATGTAAACGGGAAGCTGTCAATCTTTCAATATAGGAGTCTCTGTCAGGAATTATATCTTCGAGGAGCAAAACAAACATCTTCTGGATGAAAGGAACACTTCTGATACATTTTCAAATCAAGATTTGAAATTTGTTTCTGCCCTGTTGCATCGACCTATCTTTAGGGGCTAAGTCAGCTATTTTCACCCCTTTTCTTTACTAAGAAAGGCTATATCCCCATCCCATCCCGAATGTTTTCCATAAATAAAAACCTCCGTAATATGTCACCCCAAGACATATTACGGAGGTAAAGACTACTTATTCTGCAATCGCAGAATTTCCTTTGTTGACTATATGAATATATCCAAAATTAAAACCAAACCGAATGCCACGAAAGAAAGTAAGGTTTCCATGACTGTCCATGTTTTGAACGTTTCTTTTACGGTCAATCCCATATATTCTTTTACTAACCAGAAGCCGGCGTCATTAACATGGGAGAACATAAGTGAGCCTGCTCCCGTGGCAATAACGAGCAATTCTAGATTAACACCCGACATATTTGCAACGACCGGTGAAACGATCCCTGCTGCCGTGGTCAAAGCGACGGTTGCAGAACCTGTGGCAATCCGAATCAATCCGGCCACAAGGAATGCAAGAACGATCGGTGATAAAGAAATTTCTTCAGACATGGAAGCGATTGCAGTCCCTACGCCACTATCAATTAAAATTTGCTTGAACCCTCCGCCAGCACCGATAATCAGAATTATGGATGCTAATGGCAATAAGCATTCTTCCGTCAACTTTTTAATTAGCGATTTATCCATTCCCTGTCTGTAGCCCAAGAAATAGTAAGCTGCAAAACAGGAGATTAATAGGGCGATCACCGGACTGCCGATAAACAATAAGAATTTTTCAATCGAACCCGGTAGCGGCAGATAAGGCGCCACTACAGTTAAAACCATCAACAATACTGGCAAAAGGATGATGAAGAACGAAACTCCAGTCCCTGGTAATCCACTTGACTTTGTTACCACCCGAATCAATTCCGGTTCACCAACGGGTATAACCCGCTTATGAATCCATTTTGCGAAAAGAGGTCCGGCAATTACAGCAGTCGGGAAAGCGATGATCAATGAGTACAGAAGTACGTGTCCCATGTTTGCATTATAAATCCCTATAGCTGTCATGGCTCCCGGATGCGGAGGTACCAGCCCATGTACAATCGATAAACCAGCAAGTACTGGAATACCTATTAACAAGATGTTCACTTTGGTTGATTTCCGAATGGAAATGACCAAAGGCAGCAATATTACTAAACCAACCTCGAAAAATACGGGAATGCCTATGATGAAACCTGATAAAAGCATGGCCCATGGCAGGTTCTTCACGCCGAATTTATTAATGAAAAAGTCAGCAACCTGCATACCGGCTCCAGAGTCGGACATCATCTTTCCTAAGATGGTCCCTAAAGCCAATATTCCAATAAGGTGACCAAGGACCGCTCCGACACCCGTTTCATATGCTCCTACAATCTTGTCCATCGGCAGTCCAGAAAAAACCGCTAAAAATAAACTGGCCACAGTCAAACTTATGAATGCATGCCATTTCCACCATGATACCCCCAAAATAACAATTACGATTGCTATCAGCGTGATTCCTAATAAATATAGATCCATATGTTCTCCCCACCCTTAATGAAATCGCTTACAATCAAACCCATACAATAAATAGGCTTATTGTACCGGCTCGTTATATGTCACAATGTAGTTCTGTTTAGCCGTGTTGTAATACCCTTCACTGTATTCCATTACATTTCCGTCCCCATCACTGGAAATCCGAATCCTTTTTAATACTGGGCTATTGTTTTCGATTTTCAGTGTTTCGCAAATGTGATCAGGTGCGATGGCAACGGCAAACTCATCTCTGAATGTTTCAAGTTTGACGTTTTGATTTTCCAAAAATCTGTACAAAGAATTGATTTGGACCTCTTTTATCTCTTCTTGGTTTAAATTAAGTGAAACATAATGTGTAAAGTAAATATAAGGTTCATTGTCCAATAAATATATTCGTTCGATTCTTGTGCAATGGTCACCAAATAAAGAATGCAACTTAGAGCCTGAAGAAAGGTCAACATGACTTATGTTTAACACCTTTTTTAAAATGAAGTGCCCTTCCTCCACCAAAAGCTCTGTGAAACGCTTTCCTTTGGAAAGTTTGACAATCGAACCATTCGCTATGACCCTAGTGCCTTTGCCGCTTTTCTTTTCAACATAACCCTCTTGCACAAGTTCTTTGATTGCATTACGGACAGTGACCTTACTTACGTTAAATTCTTCTTCCAAAAGAGGCTCAGAGGGAATGTTTGTGTCGATGGCATAAACCCCATGTAAAATACGATCCTTCATTATTTCTTTTATCTGTAAATACATCGGTCCATTTTTTCTGTTCACATTCATTCCTAATCTCCTGCCTTTTATCTCTTAATATCTTCCATTTCACCTTCCATTGCCGAGAGTATCTCCTTTTCGGTTGCCAAAGGAGTATCTCCAACGACAGTACATGCCAGCATTCCTGAAACAGCCGCAAACCGAACTGTCTTTTCTGGGGGAAATCCCAGCAATTCGCCATGTAAAATTCCACTGGTGTAAGCATCGCCTGAACCTATTCTATCATATACGGAAAATGATAGGATATCGGAAAAGTAAAATGTTTCTTCCTTGAACATATACCCCCTCAACGTATGGCTATTATCACTGTTGATTGAACGATGTGTCCCTGCTATCGACTGAATATTGAATTTCTTTGCCACCTCAGGGATCAACTCGATTAGCTGTTCTTCCCTTGTGGAGCCTTTAGACATCATTCCTAAAATATATAGGGCGTCTTTCTCATTCATCATGACGATATCAACCAAAGAAAGCATTTCTTCATAATGAGGCTTTGCATCAGCATAACCTCCCTCCCATAAAGAGGGGCGGTAGTTGCAATCGAAACAGACTGTACCGCCTTTTTCTTTGACTTTTCTTGCCAGCACCTTCATACTCTCCCGTACATTTTCCGCCATTGCAAGCGTGATTCCGCAAAAATGGATGATATCCGTACTTTCTGCAATCATATCCATGTCATAATCGGATAAGGAGGCTGTATTAAAACTGCTTTCCAGTCGATTGGAATATGTGACACGGCTCGCCCGCTGTCCAAAACCATTTTCCAAAAAGTACATCCCCAAGTATTTGCCACCTCTAGAGATGAAGTTCCTTCCAATTCCCAATCGCTGCAAAGATGAAATCGCGGAATCCCCAAGGGGGTTATCCGGTAACTTTGTCACAAGATACCCATCATGTCCTAGCTTTGTCATCGCAGAAGCAACGTTTACTCCCGTGCCTGAAAAGGAGTATTTCAGAGTGTTGGCCTGTGATAGCAATTCATGCCCTGGTACCTGCAAACGCATCATTACTTCCCCGAATGCCACAATCCTTTTAGGCATATTTTTCAACCAATTTTTTTGTTATGGCCAATAATTTCCGTACATCCTCCCCATTCGTTTTTCCAGTCTCTTCATCGATTATGGAAGAATATACATGTGGAATGACTTTAGGCACTTTTGCTTCTAATGCGATTTCTAATATGGTCTCGAAATTATTTAAATCGATTCCACCTGTTGGTTCCAAAGCAAATCCCTCTTCACCACAAGCTTTTGCCACAGCACGATATTCATCTTCATGCTTCAGGCCTTTCATCGGGAAGTATTTCAAAGCATTTCCTCCCATATCGCGTACAAGCGCAATGGCAGCTTTGATAGGCACAATGGCAGTTTCACTTGCACCTGCACTTACTGGACCAGTGGAAATATTCACATAACCCACTTTCCCAGTTGGAGATACAAGTGAATTTATCCAGCTATCCTTCTCACCTAAATTGGCCCTTGTAGCACCAACAGCAGGAAAAACCTGGTTAATATGACTGCCTGGATAGTATTTTGCTATTTCTGCGACAACCGCTGCCTGTCTATTATCGCCCGCGCCCAATCCTATTGAAACGGCCTCATCAATGGCTTCCCCGTATTCTTTCATTGCTGTAACACCAGCTTCCACAGTTGGATAATCCTTTGAGAGTACACCAACCAATACATGGCCTTCCGCTGCTTCAAAGACTTCCACTGCATTTTCTACACTATTTGCAAGTACATTTAAGGCTACACGATCATTCAATAACCGTTTGTTTATGTTTGTCATCCTTGTTTTCCTCCTAATATGGTTCTTAATTGTGCTTCAATGACATGTATATCATCACCTTGCAATGGACGCGGATCTATATCGAAAAAGCCTTGCCGTATCCCATAATCCCGTGTATAAATGGCGATTTCCCCATTTTTGAGCTGCTCGTTCACTTCCTTCGCCGTCGTTTCCGTTATCAAAGGATCTATGGAAATGCGTGCTCTATATATGGCACGTCCGGCTTCATCCTGAACGATCGTTACTTTTACGCCATCAATCGAGTCAAGTGATGTGAGAACTTGTAAACTAGCTTTTTCTTTTTCGCTATTATCCATCTTGACAAAATACTCATCCAATGCCTGAAGCAGACCAAAGGTCGTTTCCTTTCCAACCTTCATGCTCCTGCCGATACAGTGCAATTGAACCTTTACCCATTCGATATATTTTTTTCTGCCCGCAACGATACCGGATGTGGGTCCTTCAATGGCTTTTGAACCACTATAAATGGCCAGGTCGGAGAATTGTACATATTTTTCCAAATCCTCCTCCGCTGCTGCATCGACAATCAGAGGGATATTATTCATTTTTGCCACTTCCCATGCTTCTTCGACCGATATCATATTTTTCTGGACAGCATGATGCGATTTCACATATAAAATAGCGGAAGTATTTTCATTTATGGCCTCCGCAATATGTTCTGCTTTCCCTTCATTTGCATATCCAACTTCAACCAATTTTCCGCCGCCAAGATAAATCATGGTTTCAACGGGTGCACCATACTGAACGTTATGGCCCTTCAGCATGATGATTTCATTCTTTTGAATGAGATCTTGATGAAGCCTTTCGCTTTTCCTTCTATTTCCTTCAGTAACGATCGCCGCTACTGAAAGCGCAATTCCACTTGATGCTGAGTTTACGACGACAGCTGCTTCAGAATGAAGCAAATTCGCTATATGCTGGCCTGACTTATCGACTAAATCAGAAATCTCAACATAATTTTGCCCACCTTTTTTCATCGCATCCATCACTGTGTCAGTTGGGGCAGAAACCCCCAATATGCTCATTCTTCCGCTTGCATTGATGACTCTTTTCAAACCGTATTTAGCATTCAATGAATTCTCCATTTATAACCACTCCTTTTACAACAACTCTTTTTTCTGCCATCCTTTTTTCGCCTTCGGAATCCAATAAAAGGGTCGGTTCATTCTCGATCGAGAATAAAGTCAGGTTCGCAATATCCCCAGCTGAAATCCTTCCAAGCTCTGGTTTATTCAACCATGCTGCTGCATTGACCGTAACCGCATCTATTACTTCTTTTAATGGATAACCCAGATACAAAAATTTTGTAAGCACATTTGCCATATTAAAAACTGGCCCATTCTCTCTGTTTTTCCGATATATATCCGTACTGATCGTATTGAAGCGTATTCCCCGCTTTTTCGCCATTTCTGCAGTTTTAAAAGAAAAGCTTGCCGTTCCATGACCTACATCCAAATGGACACCACGTTCAATCGCCTTACTGAACTCAGGCAGCGGTTCTTCTCTTTCATCAAATAAATTATTCGCTTTACCATTTAAGAAATGTGTAATAATGTCCTTTTCCTCAAGTAATTCAAGGACTTCTTTAATATCAGGCGGCCCTGAACCGATATGGACCATTAATGGTAAACCCGTTTCAGCCGAGAACTTCCTAGCGATTTTTAATGGCTCGACACCATTTGGACCAACTACACTTTTACTTATTCTCGCTTTAAGTCCAACGACAAAATCCCCGTACTTGGAAATTGCCTTCCTTAATTCCCCTTCGTCCAGCCATGAAATATCCGATAACTCATCAATCCTTTTCAAGCCAATCCGCGAAATATTCAGAAAGGCGAAAACATTTGTTTTGGAATTTTCACAGCTATTAACGAGATCAGATATCCTATCTGCCCCCGTGCTTCCCGCATCAATGACCGTTGTTACACCAGTTTTATATCCAATCTCATCAACCTCATCACCATAAGGATCGAATTCCGGGAATGCATGTACATGCATATCAATCCATCCGCTGGAAACAAAAACTTTGTGATCATAATCTATTATTTCATCTCCAGATGCAGTTCCGGGCAAAGCGATTTCTTTAATCATCCCATTTTCCAGTATGATATCTGCTGCATTTCCGTCTAACATCTTTACATTTTTCAGAATTAAACTACCTGTCATTTCCCTCATCCTTTTCGGTACATCCTATCGATTGCAAGTAACTTTGTAAAAGGGTGCTCAATTGTGAGAATTCATTTAATTTTCTTACAGGAATAGATTATCACATTTCAATAAACTAATCAATATAACGTTATAATGTTTAATTTCACTTTTTTTAAAAAATCATTCATTATTTATCCATTGCAAATCTACTTATATAGAGTGATCAATTAAGGGGATGCCCAATAAGTCTTTAAAATTAAAACGAATTGTCACAAAGTAAATGAATGCCCGCTATTTTTTCCTGAAGAAGATCTTATTTTCAATGCTGTCATTTTATAAACTCAAAAGAAACTCTCAAAAATTAATTGATTATTCAGATAATTAACTGCCTAAAAGCAGTGAAGCTATACTGAATTTCACTGCTTTAATACGTATTTTTCAAAAAGACCAAAATGAAAATTAATATAGTGCCTTTCTTTCTATATATAATGGAACCTGTACATGCCAGGAAACTATATTTTATTCTCTATGCGAGAAGTCACGTGTTCGGTCAGTTTTCCCACAATTTGTTTAAGCCGTTCCGTTTCCTCTTCACTTAAGACGCTATAAAAGTCACGAAAGATTTTGGCGAAACACTTATTGATGGAATGATAGGTTTTCCTTCCACTTTCAGTTGATTGGATAAAAACGACCCGCCGATCATCCTCACTGTGTACCCTCTCAATCAATTTCTTCCGTTCGAGCCGGTCAATTAGCGCAGTTCCTGCTGCAGGTTTGATCTTCAAATGATTCGAAACATATTTAACGGCCATGGATTCATTGAAGACTATTAATTGCAATGCCCGATACTGTACTGAGGTTAAATCATATTTAACCAATAACGGTTCCACCAATTCCTGTGAGAGACTGCTTAGTTCTTTGATTTCTATATGTAAATTGTACAATTCACCTGAATGCATGTTTGACAATCCTTTCTTATTGACAACTATCCATCTAAAACTATAACATAATTAACGTATCAAAAAATTAACCATACGAATTAAAATGGTTATTGATCTATAAAGAGAGAGAGAGGCTGTACATGTCAGCAGAGCAACGTAAAAAGATCATTATCCTAATGATCAATATGTTTATAGCAATAGGAAGTTTCGGTATCATCATTCCCATTTTACCAGCATATCTTGCCTCCATTAATCAAGGCGGTACCGCCGCTGGCCTAATGATTGCCATTTTCGCAGGTGCACAACTTATCTTTTCACCAATTGCCGGAAAATGGACAGACCAATTTGGGCGCAGAAAAATGATTATTTATGGGTTGGTCGGTTTGACATTATCCATGTTTATTTTTTATGCAGTCAATTCCATTTGGTTATTATATGCTTCGCGTATCATCGGCGGGATCGGTGCCGCATTGCTTATACCGGCAATATTTGCTTATGTAGCTGATATCACCACATTTGATCAGCGCGCTAAGGGCAATAGTTTAGTATCTGCCGCCATGTCCCTAGGTATTGTAGTCGGTCCGGGAATTGGAGGATTTCTAGCTGACTTTGGCTTGAAGTTTCCCTTTTTGATTTCCGCGCTTGTATCCCTGTCGGCAGTGGTATTTTCCATTTTTGTTTTAAAAGAAAGCGAAACGGCACAAGTTACTCAACCCATGGATGCAAAATCTGAAACGATGGTTCGGAAGATTGCCCTATCCGTGAAAATGCCCTATTTCATCCCACTCATCATTACACTTGTAATGAGCTTTGGTTTAATGGCATATGAGTCTGTAATTGGGCTTTATCTTGATAATCAATTCAATTCAAGTCCTAAGGACATCGCCGTAATGGTTACAGCCACAGGTATCGTCAGTGTAATTGTACAATTGTTTGTCGTCGACCGGATTGTACGCCGTTTTGGGGAAGTGAATGTGCTGAATATCTTTATCAGTGTTGCAGCCATCGGTTTCCTCCTATCACTTTTTGCTTCAAGTTACCTGATTTTCTTTTTAATCTCACTTATCATCTTCCTTTCCACCTCCATCTTACGTCCAGTTCTTAACACACTGATTTCCAAGATGGCAGGAAATGAGCAGGGCTTTGCAATGGGTATGAATAATGCGTATATGAGCATCGGAAATGTGCTCGGACCCACACTTGCCGGAATGATGTATGATGTGCACATTACCTATCCGTTCATGTTGGGCCTTTTCCTCTTATTCATCACTTTGATGATCACTATGGCTTGGCAAAAGCGATCTCTTCATGCAAAGGCATTATCCTAGACCTGAAGAAGGTACTATCAATTTTATTCATTTAACAAAAACCCCGAATAGCTGCCGCTATTCGGGGTTTTCGTTATGATTTTTATATCCTTAATAGATATTCACGAGTATTTGCTTCGAATTCACGAGTAAATGCACGAATCTCACGAGTATTTGCTCCAATTTCACGAGTAAATGCACGAATCTCACGAGTAACGCTTCAATCTCTTGAGTATTTGCTCCAATTTCGTGCGTAAACAGCTCAAAATCTTCTGGAAAGCTCGAATTCACGAGTATATGCGATATATATAGGTTTGATTTCCCTAATAAACCAGGAAATCAGGCATTTGACCATAATAAAAAGCGGCCTTTTTCCGCTTGGAAGGGAATTAGGCCGCTTTTTATCCCGTTCTTCTCATTTCATATTGTTATAAGGGGCAAATGGATTTCATTTAATAAAAACCGCTTTCTTCCCCTTACTGCTTTCGAAAGCCGCATCAATGATTTTAATGACCGATAGCCCCTCCTGAGCAGTGACTGGAGCTTTTTTCCCGTTCAATATACTATCGGCAACTGCCTGGTAATACGTTAAATAAGAACCATGCAGAGTTTCAATGGTTTCATGTGTCTCATTTTCACCTTCAACGGTAACCAGCTTGCCATAAAACTCAGGATCATCTGAACCCCAAGAGCCATCCACCGGTTTTTTCCCCTCACTCAACGCCGCCTCTTGGCAATCAAGACCGTACTTGATAAATGATCCTTTACTTCCATGCACTTGAAACCGCGGTCCATTAACCGGTACGATCGAGCCTGAATGCAATATCACTCTCAGCTTTTCATATCCTAATATCACATGGAAATAATCATCCGTTTGGGCATTCTCTTTTTGCGAAAATACATCTGCCCAAACGAATTGCGGCAATCCAAACAAATATAAGGCTTGATCGATCAGATGTGATCCTAAATCAAATAGCATACCTGTTCCTGGCCCTGGTTTTTCCCTCCATCTATCCCTGACCACCGGCCTGAATCGATCATAATGGACCTGGTATGTATTGATTTCCCCAAGCACTCCATCATCAATAAGTTTTTTAACCGTCAAAAAGTCATTATCCCATCTCCGGTTATGATAGACGCTTAATAGCAGATTCTTTTCCTCGGCAATCTTAATGAGCTCCTCTGCCTCCCAAGCTTCCACTACCATCGKCTTTTCCAGGATGACATGCTTCCCGGCTAACAAGCTTTGCTTGGCCATTTCATAATGTAAACCACTCGGTGTTGTAATAACAGCCAAATCGATGGACGCATCTTCAAGAATATCCTCTAAGCTGCTTACCACCTCTACATCCTTCAAATCTTTTTGGACTTTTTCCTTTTTGGAGCTGACTACTTTCGTTATTTGAAATTCCCCTAAAACACTTAGTAATGGCGCATGAAATGTAGCCCCTGACAATCCATACCCAACTATACCGACTTTAATTTTCCTCATTCGTTCCCTCTCGCTTTCTTGTTCCTCTGATACAATCATAAAACTGATTTTATGCTTTATTTTTCATCATTTGTCCGGATATGTTTCTCTCAAAAACTTTACAGACTGATTAATCAATTCTTTCAAAACATTAATTTCGATATCTGCCACTTTATTGATGTATACACATCCTTTTCCGGTGGTGTGTTTTCCAAATGTCTGTAACAATTCTACCCTTCTTTTGTCGCCCGGAGTAAAATATAGACTGAATTTTGCTTTACGAGGTGAAAAGCCAACTAGAGGGGCATCACCTTCGTGACCAGATTCATATTTATAATGATAGGTACCGAAACCAATTATGCTCGGTCCCCACATCTTTGCCTCAAAACCTGTCGTTTCGGTAAAAATATCTAATAATTTATATGCGTCTTCACGTTTTTTTAGATTATCGACTTTCTCAATGAACTCAGTGACACTGCTGTCAGTTTCTTTGGTTTTTGGTTTATACATGACCGGAACCTCTCCTATACTAGTAAAAATTCAAAAGATTTCCTTTGCCAAAAACTTAATACCCTAGACGATCGTGTTTTTAGCGGTGACGTGTATGTATGCAGCTAAAACATTAATTTCCGATGAAATCCTAACCATTCAATTGCATGACGGACGAGCTTCATTACTAATTCTCCAAGCCTCATGGCAAATCCTTTAATACAATACCCTTAATATATTATAGAACATCGATTCGTTTTATTCTAATTTAAGGGCAAAGTGTATAAAGGTATATTTACTATATTAGGAATCGATTAAATGAAAATCGATTTATTGGTACGTTTAATACGGTACTTTTTCATAAAAATCTCTACGATCAGAAAAGATGAGAAGGAACAATACTGACCGTAGATTAGAGTAAATCAATAGTTGCATGAAAGAAGGGAATTGGAGAGCAAAATAACAGTTTAACCGGTTCCCTATTGCCGTCGGATCTTTTCAATTTCATCGGCTATGAATTGCACCTGTGTCCCTACGATGACTTGAATGCTTTGGGGACCAACGATATTAATTCCTGCAACCCCTGTTGATTTGATTTTATTCTGATCGACAGCTCCCATATTCTCCACTTCAACTCTTAAACGGGTAACGCAGTTATCTACAGTTGTTACGTTAGCGTCTCCGCCCAGCCCCTCATAAATTGCAGAGGCCATCCCAAAGAATTTACTCTGATTAGACCCGTCTAGACTGCTATCTGCTTGTGCATTCGCTCCTCCACCATCAAGCTCATCTTCTGTATCATCTTCTCTTCCGGGAGTCATTAAATTAAACCTTATTATCAAGAAGCGGAATAAGAAATAGTAGATAACGGCGAAAACCAGTCCTTGAAGAAGGAGCATATAAGGTTCATTTGCCAATGGCAATCTTGAACTTAAAACAAAGTCAATGAATCCTGCACTAAAACCAAACCCTGCTGTCCATTGGAAGGTCGCAGCTATAGCTAACGAAATTCCGGTTAATAAAGCATGCACCACAAAAAGGGCAGGTGCGACAAACATGAAAGCAAATTCCAATGGTTCAGTAACACCTGTAAAAAACGAAGCGAAACCTGCAGCGAGCATTAATGATGCCACTTGTTTTTTCTTATGGGATTTTGCCGTATGGTACATGGCAAGAGCCGCAGCTGGCAACCCGAACATCATGACGGGAAAGAATCCTGCTTGGTACATGCCTGTGGTTCCTTTTATTCCTGTTCCAGCCCAGAAATTGCCGATATCATTAAGTCCTATTACATCGAACCAGAAAACGGAGTTTAACGCATGATGTAAACCTGTTGGTATCAGCAGCCTATTGAAGAATCCATAGAGTCCTGCTCCAGCAGGACCCATTTCACTTATTCCTTCTCCAAATATAACTAACCAGGAGTAGATGAGTGGCCATACGAAGAATAATATAAGGGAAACCAGTAACATGGCAACAGCAGTAAGGATGGGGACAAGTCGTTTACCGCTAAAGAAAGCGAGTGCATCCGGCAGCTCGACCTTACTGAACCGATTATACATAACTGCAGCTACAAGCCCTGAGAGAATTCCGACAAATGCATTTTCTATTTTCTCAAATGCTGGATTTACATCTTTTGCATCAATTCCCTGCAGCATCGCTACCGAGTCCGTGGAAAGCAATGTCGTTATGACCAGATAGGCTACCAGCCCGCTCAAAGCAGCGGCCCCATCTTTTCCTTTCGACATCCCCAACGCTACCCCTACAGCAAACAAGATAGCCATATTGTCAATGATCGAAGAACCTGCTTTTATTAAGAAAGCTGCTAACGGACTTCCGGCTCCCCATCCTGCTGGATCTATCCAATAACCGATCCCCATTAAAATGGCGGCTGCCGGCAATACGGCTACTGGCAGCATCAAGGAACGTCCAATTTTTTGAAGATATTTTTTCATGCGCTTTCCTCCTGACAATTACTGATTTAGGGCAAACCCTATATTCTATTAGACAACGGTTCCTTCCATTTTAGAACTTGATTTCATTTATAAATTTGACTATATTCAGGAATAAAGTCTTAGCGATTTACTCCTCCATCGAAAGTTTATAAAAAAAGAAAAGTCCAACCGGACTTTTCTTTCACTTTTATTTATAGAGCAAGTAATTTTTGCGAACCTTTTTAAAAGCATCCTGCTCTACTTGATATTCTTTCATGATTTCATCTACTGATGAACCTTCTTCAATCCTTGACTTTACCCAGCCATTGCCAATCAATAGGTTGAAATTGTTCGCTGCAAGGAATTCGAAATCATCTGGGTATAGATCATGGATGGTCTTGATGATATGAAGTCCAGTAGGAACAGCCTTGAATTCCGCTCTATCCGTTACATAAATTTCGACTCCATGGCTGAGTTTACCCGCATGCTTTGAAAACGTAGGGGTAAAAGAGGCGGCCCTGAATTTTACGCCAGGTAACCGTAATGCATTTAACTTCCCAGCAAGTTCATCGCTGTTTATATAGGGAGCACCAATCAGTTCGAATGGTTTAGTTGTCCCTCTGCCTTCCGAGACATTCGTTCCTTCGATCAATCCTGTAGCGGGGTATACGAATGATGTGGATACGGTCGGCATGTTCGGTGACGGCAAGACAAAAGGAAGCCCAGTATCGTCATAATCCATATCTCGTTTCCAGCCTCTCATCTTGATGACCTTTAGATCGGCTCCAATTTTAAACTCCTTATTGAACAAAGTCGCGAGTTCACCAACTGTCATCCCATGTTTAAGAGGAATTGGGTACATACCAACAAACGATGAGAATTCTGGTTCAAGTACAGGTCCATCTACCGATTCCCCTCCTTGTGGGTTCGGCCGATCCAGCACGATAATGGGAATATCATTTTCTCTTACTGCTTCCATTGCATAAGCCATCGTGTAGATATAAGTGTAATAGCGTGTTCCGACATCCTGGATATCAAAGACAAGGACCTCAACATCTTTTAACATTTCAGGTGTCGGTTTTTTCGTTTTACCATATAAGCTATAGACGGGCAAACCTGTTTTTTCATCAATATAATATTCAACACTAGCACCAGCTTGCGCATCTCCGCGCACTCCATGTTCGGGACCAAATAACGCAGTCAAATTAATATCCGGATCGTCATGTAGTAGATCGACAATGCTGGTTAATTTAGAATCGATGCCAGTTGGATTCGTAATTAGCCCCACTTTCTTTCCTCTTAACACGTTCTTTTCTTCTTTTAAAAGGACTTCAATTCCGGGACTGACCTTTTGATTTTTCTTCTCCTTAACAGCCGTTACACTTTTTGAGGAAACGATGCCGAAAGCAAACAGGCAAATGGTAAATAATATAATCATTCGTTTCAAATTATTTCCCCCTCTATTTTTTAATGGGTTTTTTTGATTTAATATCTAATCCATATCCAAGTTTATAAAGGCTTTCAGAGGGTTTAGTCACTGATGGTATATCGACCGGCAAAGTTCCTTTAGGTTTTGATCCTCCAAAAATCGTCGAGATGCCTGCCGGAATATTTGGCTGTCTATAACGCCCATTCGAATACCCTTTAAATCCGTAAACAGCAAGCACCGCTTTCGCTTCTTCAAAATTTGCAACATCATAAGGGTTTCTTAAACTCATTAAAACAAATTCTTTATCTTGCTTCTTAGCATGATTCATGACCGCTCTTAGGAAGGCTGTTGCCCACTTCGAAGAATCTTGAACGCTATCATCGATCACTCCATCATTGACAGCCGGATCGTTTTTGACAATATAGGAACCAGTAATGACAAAGTCTGATTCATCAATAAGTCTAGCCACTTCATCTGTAAATGACTTTTCCGAAAAACTTATACCCGTTATTTGGACTTTCTTTATTTTCTTTTTATCAGCTAATTCGCGGATGCTCCTTGACATTGATTCAACTTGATCATCAAAAGGAGCAAGCACCAAAACTTTTTCATTTTTCTTAGGTTTGAAAGGCAAAGTTCTGCCTTCATTTTTTAATAGTGTGATGGCATCTTCCGCAATTTCCGTTTCTTTTTTCAGATGATCTTCATTCCCGACCACTTGAAGTGCGGTTTTGATCTTTTTATCGATTGGAGTTTTATCAGGGTTTAAAATCCCTCTTTTCACTTTTAGTTCAAGTATCCTCGTTACAGATTGATTGACTTGAGCTATAGGAATTTCGCCGCTTTCCACTGCTGCCTTCACTGCATTGAATACAGTGGTTATATTCTTTTCCATTTGGAGCGAATTTACTTGTGCAGGCATCAATGCAATATCAACACCTGATTTCAGGGCAAGGACCACAGCTTCTTCCTGTCCGAAGTTGTCCGCGATGGCTTTCATATTCAAAGCATCTGTAACCACAACACCGTCAAAACCCATTTCTCCACGTAAAAGTTCTGTAATGACCTTATGTGACAACGTTGCAGGAACCATAATATCTTGACCGTCTTTTTTACTGATATACGTAGTATTGTCGAATGCAGGGAATTGAACATGTGCAGTCATCATCATATCCACTCCAGCATCGATGGCCTTTTGGAAAGGAACCAACTCGATGGAACGCAAGCGCTCTTTATCATGAGAGACAAGAGGGAGACCATAATGACTATCGACTGCTGTATCTCCGTGGCCAGGGAAATGCTTGGCCGTTGCTATCATGTTCTGATTTTGCAATCCATTTATCGTTTGAATGCCCAACTTTGATACAAGTTCCGGATCAGAACTGAAGGAGCGAACGCCAATAACTGGATTTCCGGGATTATTATTGACATCGACAGACGGCCCAAAATTGACATTTATGCCAAGTGACGACAGTTCCCTCCCGATGATTTCTCCAGTTTGGTAAGCGTAATTCTCATTTCTGGTTGCACCAAGCGCCATATTACCTGGAAGGTTCGTTCCGGTTTGAAGGCGGGTTACGATTCCACCTTCCTGATCAATCGTTATGAACAGCGGAAGGTCTTGGCTTGCCATCTGCAAACCATCCGTGAGCCGAACCGTTTGTTCGGTGTCGACTACATTCTCAGCGAACAAAATCACACCGCCTAGATGATATTTTTTAATGATGCTTGCAATTTCTGAGTTCATTTCAATAAACCCTGTGGCCTTCACTTCTTCTTGTTTTTTCCAATTACGAAAATCCGGCATGAGCATTTGGCCGACTTTTTCATCAACTGTCATGTTTTCAACGATTTTCTGAACATCCGGTGCTGAATTTTCGTTCTCTAATCCCGTTGCAGCCGCATTCCCTCCCAGAATGGATATAACCAAGAATAATGCGATTCCAGCTGGGACACATATCCTTATTATCATTTAGGCTTCCTCCCTTGTTTACCTTTAAGTTCTTGTAGTAACACTTCCATATCCAGTACCATGAAAGGGGTAAATGAATGGAAATGATCTAAATAGATCCTATAAAGAAATCAAGGCAGCATCCGGAATCCCATCAGCCGCCTCTTTAACAAGTCTTCATGTAATAAATCCGTTTATCCCAGTATCATAGATCGTTCGATCTCACTTTCCCTTCACTCAACAGTTCTATGGATTGACCAGGTTTTAGAAGGGAAAGCAAGGGAATATCTTCAACTATTACTCGCCCTATCACATTGACTCTATGATCAGCCTCCAGGTCTCTCCTGCAAATTTGAATCTCTCCCCGATACCTTCCGTAAGCATCATTGTCCATCGTTATGGATCCAAGGCTGCGTGTAACTGTATTACTCGGCACGATATTTGCTGAGACGCGGGTATTTTGCAGCCGGAAAACATCTTGAGAAACATCTGGCCTTAATTTATACTGACCGCCTTGCAAAAGTTGGGATTCCATTCTAATAGAAAGAATATTGAGATTTTTATAGACAGTTAGATTCTCAAGCAAATTATTCTCGGTTCCTTGATCTCCTACGTAAACTCCGTCCACATGCTGAAATAGCTCAACACCGGCAGAGTAAGGATTCATTAACCTGTGTTTTTCAAGCGTCGGAAGGCCATCATGAAGAGGACCGCGTTTACTTCCAGCACCCGGGATGAAAGCAAAGATCGGTATACCGTATTTCTTGAATATTCGATTTTGTTCATGAAAGAATTCTTCCTCAAGGCCCGTTTCACGCCTTGGATAAAAGTTATGCCAAGCTATCAAACTTTCCGGTTCTACGCCGCTCCCGAGTATGGCTAGAAGTTCATCTTCATTTAACGTACTTGCATTCAGTGAGAGGGAAAACACCTTGGATAAAGATGTAACAGTTTCTCGATCAAACCCATCATCAAGTCGAATACCTTTAATACCCAATTGCCTTAAATCCGTAAATCTGCCAATCCCTAAATGATCAAGAGTGTTTAATGACACATCCGCATGGATTTCCATTCCATAGGACTCTGAAAGCTTTAAAAGCCTGATCATCCTCTTTACGAGGTCACCCTTTTCTTCAGGAATATGAAGCGAGGTAAAGGCCCTTTTCACTCCTAGGTTAGCAGCATGGTTGATTTGTGCTTCTGCAAGTGGGTCCTGTAGATAAAAAGAGATTCCGATCATTTGAATTCAACAGCCATTTCATCATTAAATCCAAACAAATACGTAAAAATAAATCCTGCTATATAGGAAATGAACAACCCAGCCAAGAATAGACCGATTTGATTTGGATGCACTAAAAAGGTAAGCGGCAGTCCAGAAACACCAATGGACGACGTCGCAATTCCGAATTGTGCTTGGAATGCCCCGCCTACTCCAGCACCTAAACAGGCAGTTAAGAAAGGCCGGCCCAGTGGCAGAGTCACTCCAAATATAAGGGGTTCGCCGATACCAAGCATCCCTGAAGGAAGGCCTCCGCCGATTGCCCTCTTTAAACTCGCTTTCTTCGTTTTCATATAGATGGCAAATGCCGCCCCAACTTGGCCTGCACCACCCATTGCCAAAATGGGAAGCAGCGGATCATCCCCGATAGAATTGATCAATTCTAGATGGACAGGCGTTAAACCTTGATGTAAACCAGTAATGACTAGGGGCAGGAAGGCCGCACCAAGCACGAATCCAGCCACAACACCGCCGAAGTCCAACACATTCAATAACCCTGTCGTAATGGCATCCGATAAAAACCCTCCTACCGGCATAAAAACAATGTAAGTGACAATCCCAGTAATGAGTAAAGCGATGGTTGGCGTCAAAATGATATCAAGTGATTGAGGAATGAATTTCCTGACCTGTTTTTCCACCAAGGCTATGAAAATAGCGGCAAAGAGAACTCCTATCAACCCACCGCGGCCAGGGAGCAAATTTTCACCGAACAGGGAAATGTCGCCGACAGCCGGATTGATGACCAAGATACCCGCCAACGCACCAAGTGCAGGGGATCCGCCGTATTCCTTGGCGGCATTGGTCCCAACCAAAATCCCCAGGTAGGCAAACAAACCAGATCCAATAACGGTTAATATGATGGCTAATTGCGATTCTGCTGCAAGCCACCCCGCTTGAACGGTCGCTTTTGTTATACCGGTAATCAAACCGGATGCCACTAAGGCGGGAATTAAAGGGATGAAAATACTTGCAATCCTGCGTAAAAAAAGTTTAAAAGGTTTTGCATTTTTTCTATCATTCTCTGATTTGTTCTTCGATGCCACCTCTTTTAAGTTCAAACCGCCGTAAGATTCCAAAAGCTTTTCAAATTCTGTATGAACCTTGTTAACCACGCCTGGCCCAAGGACGATTTGTATCGTTTCCTCTTCAATGACGCCCAGAACACCTTCCGTATTTTTTATTTCTTCCAGGTTTACTTTTAAACGATCGATTGGCAATACCCTTAGTCTGGTCATACAATGTGCAGCATCGGCAACATTTGATGCCCCGCCTAATTTCCCCAATAACTCTTCTGCCAAACTGGCGTACTTATCCCCCTTACCCATTTAAAAGCCCCCTTTGTCAAATCTCGTAATATTCATTTATAACGATCCGTCATCGACTTGATTGCAGACTTGGTATTATCAATATATTGGACAGTCTCTTCATATTGCTCTGAAGCCATCCCCAAAAACAAAATATCAATCATATATAACTGCGCCAATCTTGATGATGTCGCTGCACTCCTAAATGGTGCTTCATTCGAAAAGGATGTATACAGTGTGGCGTCACACAGGGAAGATACCGTTGTTTGGCCAAAATGAGTCAGCCCGATCGTTTTGACACCACGTTCTTTAGCAAGCTTCAGTATATTGACAACTTCAGGTGTTTCCCCGGAGAATGAAATGGCAAAAACGATGTCATTTTCATCAGCATTTGCAATCAGAGTTGCAACTAAATGCATATCCGTAAAAGCCGTTGCCCCTTTATTGATGCGAAGTAATTTTTGCTGAGCGTCTGCAGCAACTATATTCGAGGCACCCACTCCGCAAAAGTGGACAGTTTTAGCGTTCAGCATCAACGTTATCGCCTGTTTCAGAGTGTCGTGATCGATTATTTCAGATGTGTCTCGAATGGACTGAATTGAATTACTCGTTGTTTTTTCAACAATCCGATACAGTGATTCTGAGGGCTCGATATCCCTGTAGCCCTGTTCAACAGTCTTCATCAAATCTCCGGCAATCCTTATTTTCAAATCTTGAAACCCTTTTATTCCGAGCGATTTACACAACCTAATAACAGCAGCCCCGCTTGTTTGAGCAGAAGTACTCAATTCCTGTACAGTGCTGTTCACAACTTCATGAGGATTCTGAAGAATATATTCTGCTAGTTTTTGTTCTGATTGCGGGAGCTTGCTCAACATCGTCTGTATGATGGATAATCCTCCTGTAGCCATTGCTTCCCTCCTTAATCTTCATGGATCGAAATGGCTTTTCTGACATCTCCACCCGCTTTTTCTAGTAACTCCATTGCTTTATCATAATCTGTTGACGTTTTTATCATGACTATCGCTGGTTTAACTTGATTATTTGCTTTTTCAAGCATATTCAAAGCATGATCATAGTCAGCATTTGTTAAAGTTTCTATGATGCTAATTGCACGATCCTTCAGTTTTTGATTACTGACATTTACATCAACCATCAGATTTTCATAGACTTTTCCCAACCGGATCATGGTAGCCGTTGAGATCATATTGAGGACCATTTTCTGTGCGGTTGCCGCTTTCATTCTTGTGGAACCTGTTAAGACTTCCGGTCCGACCACCACTTCAATCCCTATATCAGCTGCTTCTGTGATGCTCGCGTTTTTATTGCATGATAATGCCACCGCTTTAGCCCCAACCTTTCTTGCATAACGTAAAGCGCCTTTCACATATGGGGTACGGCCGCTTGCCGCAATGCCAATAACCGTATCATTTGCTGTTAGATCCACGTCGATTAAATCACATTCCCCAAACTCTTCTTTATCCTCCGCTCCTTCGATGGCTCGAACGAACGCCTTTTCCCCTCCTGCGATTATGCCAAGCACCCTATCAGGTGGTGTGCTGAATGTCGGTGGACATTCCACGGCATCCAGCACACCGAGTCTTCCACTCGTTCCTGCACCGATGTATACGAGTCTCCCACCTTTTTTTAATGATTCTAAAGCCCATTCAACTACCGTTTTTATTTCTGGCAAAACCTCCTGGACCGCTGCTGCCACTTTTAAATCTTCCTTATTGATTGCTGAAATGATTTCCATCGTATTTACACTATCGATATTCATCGTATCTTCGTTCCGTAATTCAGTCGTTAATGAACGCAGATGTTCTTCCATAGACAATTGAATCCTCCTATTATCAATTACTTAAATAAAATTTCATTATTCAATAGATAATAATGAAATTATATTTCATATTATATTCAATGATAGCGTTTTCATTACTTAGATACAAGATATTTTTGTGATGTTTTTTAGTAAGCATTCATTTATTTCCTAAAAAACCATTGCCATTGCACATTATCCGGAATCCATGAAAATTTCATTACTCTGGATATAATCGTGGATATATAGCCTATTAATGTGCCGTAATTCCCTCATAGGATCCTTCTTTTTTGTCCTGACTTTTTCTACAATTAAAAACGTGTACTGTTCCCCAAATTTGGGAACGGTACACTCAAAGTAATATAACAAAATGCTAAACTAGGATATTTCGCCGGACCCGGGACACCTCCATCCCTTGACCCAGTTAACGGATGGGGGCAACTTTCCCGAATTCTACTGCGCCTACGACAATTGTTGGTGCAAATCCTCCATTTTCATCAATCGACGAATTATAATCGACACAGCCTTGCTTTTCCCAATATGGAAGAACGGCTTTCATCCAGCCTTTACCATATTGAGAATAAGTTGGTAACGCGGCATTTTTCTTGCCGAAAATATTCCAAGCCTATGTTGTAAAAGGTTCGATATACCCTTTATAATTCCGGTAATCCGAACGGTTACTGTATTTTCCGCTCTCGGTCACTGCCGGTTCACTATAATACTCTTTTGGAATGCCCGTGATCCATTTAATTGCTGAATTGGAATCGTTATACTACCTAGATTCAATCGAAATTAAAATTCAAAATTGAATTATTTATGGCTCGAGTAAGATTTTTAAGGTCGTAATACAAGGATTTAAAAATGACTCAATAAGTCATTTTTGACTTAAGAAGGTAACCACAGAATGAAGTCAATATACATGGTGATGACCGGGGTATTTTCTTGACCGATATAACTGTTGCATATCAACTACTTACTGTCCATTTGTTGTTACAATATAAAACGGGATGCCGATTATAATCAGCATCCCGTTTTAAAAAATGATTCACTGCTCAATGGCAGAGTCATCTTCCAATGATATTTTCCACATTTCTTTCGCTTTTCCACTAACCGTTTCATCAAAAACAAAAGATCCATTCGTGTAACGATCATGATTTTTTAATGAAGCGGCATGGATGGTTTCAATGCTTCCCTTTTCAGAAAGAATGAATAGACTGTCGGTTTTGTTAATGGTATCAAATCCAATGACCCTATGAGGATTTGATTTCAATTCCCTCAAGACCACGACACCCCGTTTTGCCCGGCTCGTTTTTTCAAACTCGGTTAATTTCATTTTCTTGATGGCTCCGCGCTGGGTAACTATAAAGATCGATTCTTTACTATCCTTGGCTAAAACCTTTCCGCCAATGACATAGTCATCTTCCTTCAAATTAATCCCTTTGACTCCTGCTGCCCGGACACCGACAATACTTACTTCTTCTTCATCAAACCATAAACCATAGCCGTTATGAGTGACTAGGAAAAGGTCTGCCTGTCCATCGGTATGATGGACATCGACCAGTTCATCTTCACCTTTTAAATTGACACCAACCAACGGTTTTGAATGTCTCTGTGCTTTATAAGAAGCTATTTCAGTCTTTTTAACCATACCATTTTTCGTGATGAACACTAAGAATTGCGGCAGGGTAAAATCTTTGATCGGAATCGCTTTTATGATTTGTTCTTCTCTGTCAATCGGAATGATGTTCGCGATATGCTGACCTGTTTCCTTCCATCGAATGTCAGGAAGCTGATGAACCGGACAATAGAGGTAGTTCCCTTTGGATGTGAAAAGCAACAGGACATCTGTTGTATTCATCTCCAGCCTCTGGAGCAGGCGATCGGAATCCTTCATACCAAAATCAAGACCGCCTGAAGCTGCAAATGACCGTAATGACGTCCGTTTAACATACCCTTCTTTCGTCACTGTCACCATCACGTCTTCACTCGCAATCAAGACTTCAAGATTAATTTTGATTTCTTCAATTTCTTTTTCTATTTTGGAACGCCGTCCGTCATCAAAGCCCTTTTTAATGAATCGAAGTTCTTTTTTTATTACTTGAAGAAGGACTTTTTCACTGCCGAGAATCTTGGTCAATTCCTCAATTTTGTTCTTCAATTCCGCTGCCTCTGCTTCAAGTGCCGTAATATCAGTATTTGTCAGCCTATATAACTGTAAGGAAACAATGGCTTCAGCTTGCGCTTCTGTAAAAGCGAATTTAGCAATGAGGTTATCTTTGGCATTCCGTTTATCTTTTGACGCACGGATGACAGAGATGACTTCATCTAATATGGACAAAGCCTTCACTAAACCATCTACGATATGTGCCCTGTCATGTGCTTTTTGCAACTCATAACGGGAGCGATTCACAATTACCTCTTTACGGTGATCGATATACGCATCAAGCATTTTTGGCAGGCTCATCAATGTCGGCCGTTTTTTATAAATCGCGACCATATTAAAATTGTAAGCAATTTGAAGATCGGAATTTTTATATAAATAATGCAGGACTCCATTTGCATCCGCTTCTTTTTTCAATTCAATGACGATACGCAGTCCTGTACGGTCCGTTTCATCCCTTACTTCAGCGATGCCTTCAACTTTCCGGTCAAGACGGAACTCATCCATTTTCTTAACAAGGTTCGCTTTATTGACTTCATATGGGATTTCAGTGATGACGATTTGCTGTTTGCCGCCGCGAATCGTTTCCACTTCCGCCAAGCCGCGAATGATGATTTTCCCTTTACCTGTTTCATAGGCTTTACGAATGCCTTCAATTCCTTGAATGATACCGCCTGTAGGGAAATCCGGCCCCTTAATGACCGTCATTAAATCAGCGACTGTCGCTTCAGGCTTATCGATTCGCATAATGGCTGCATCAATGACTTCACCTATTTGATGTGGTGGTATTTCCGTTGCGTAGCCGGCAGATATTCCTGTGGATCCGTTTACAAGCAAGTTAGGGAACATTGCTGGCAATACAATGGGTTCTTCCGAAGTATCATCGAAGTTCGGTACAAAATCTACAGTCCTTTTTTCAATATCACGTAACATCTCTGAGGCGATCGATGAAAGCCTGGCTTCAGTATACCGCATCGCAGCAGGCGGATCGCCATCAATACTACCATTGTTTCCGTGCATTTGAACCATGACTTTCCGAAGCTTCCAGTCTTGGCTCATCCGGACCATCGCCTCATAAACAGATGAATCTCCATGGGGGTGATAGTTACCAATTACATTACCGACTGTTTTTGCTGATTTCCTAAATCCTTTTTCCTGTGTATTTCCTTCTACATGCATCGCATACAATATCCTGCGCTGTACCGGTTTTAATCCGTCCCTTGCATCTGGCAGTGCCCGATCTTGGATAATATATTTACTGTATCGCCCGAAGCGGTCTCCGATTACCTCTTCAAGCGGCAAATCTCTAAACGTTTCTTCAAATGCCATCGTTAATGACCTCCTCTTCAATCGACATATTTTCATTATCTAAAATATTCGATTCTTCTTCGAGACCAAAAGCGACATTGGCTTCAATCCATTTACGGCGCGGTTCAACCTTGTCCCCCATTAACGTTGTCACACGTCTTTCTGCACGGGCACCATCGTCGATCTTCACGCGTATCAATGTCCTGGTTTCCGGGTTCATGGTAGTATCCCATAATTGATCGGCATTCATTTCACCCAGCCCTTTATAGCGCTGAATCATATAGCCTTTCCCTACCTTGTCTATCGCTCCCTGAAGTTCCTCATCACTCCAAGCATATTCAATGATTTCTTTCTTTCCGGTCCCTTTACTCACTTTATATAAAGGAGGCAAGGCAATGTAAACCTTTCCTGACTCTATCAATGGCTTCATATAGCGGTAAAAGAATGTTAACAGAAGCACTTGGATATGGGCCCCATCCGTATCGGCATCAGTCATGATGATCACTTTATCATAGTTGGTGTCCGGCGTATTGAACTCTGCCCCGACCCCTGCCCCGATAGCGTGGATGATCGTATTTATTTCCTCGTTTTTAAAAATGTCCGCTAGTTTGGCCTTTTCCGTATTGATAACTTTACCACGTAATGGCAGTACCGCTTGGAAACGGCGATCACGACCTTGCTTTGCGGAACCTCCTGCAGAGTCCCCTTCTACAAGATACAATTCATTCCGTTCAGGATTTTTAGATTGAGCTGGCGTTAATTTTCCAGAAAGGATGGCATCGGATTTTTTCCGTTTCTTCCCGCTTCTTGCATCTTCACGCGCTTTGCGTGCTGCTTCCCGGRCCTGGAAAGCTTTAATCGATTTTTTGACCAACAGGGTACTCGTGGTCGGATCTTCTTCAAAAAAGTAGGCTAAGTGCTCTGACACGATGGAATCGACTGCAGAACGGGCTTCACTGGTTCCAAGCTTGCTCTTGGTCTGTCCTTCGAATTGAAGAAGTTCTTCTGGGATACGTACAGAAATTATTGAAGACAATCCTTCGCGTATATCGGTACCTTCGAGGTTTTTATCTTTTTCCTTCAATAGCCCCATTTTTCTGGCATAATCATTAAATGCCCTCGTCATGGCCGTCTTTGCGCCAATCTCATGGGTGCCGCCGTCTTTTGTTCGAACATTATTTACAAAGCTTAAAATATTTTCTGAATAACCATCGTTGAATTGAAAGGCCAGATCGACTTCAATCCCATTCTGTTCCCCTTCCAGACTGACAACACTATGAAGGGTTTCTTTTTCTTCATTCAAGTAATCCACAAAAGCTTCTATTCCATTTTCATAGTGAAAAGTTTCTTGCTGGTCGTTACGTTCATCCGTCAATTCAATTTTCATGCCTTTTAGAAGAAATGCCGATTCACGGAGACGTTCACAAAGGATATCATAATTAAAAGTTGTCACCGAAAATATTTTCGGATCGGGCTTGAAGTGGATTTTGGTACCAGCTTGATTGGTTTTACCGATTTTCTCAAGAGTCGTTTCTGGCTTTCCGCCATTGAAAAACCGTTGTTCGTAAATGAACCCGTCCCTTTTGATTGTCACGACAAGCCATTCAGACAACGCATTGACGACCGAGGCACCTACTCCATGAAGGCCTCCGCTCGTTTTATATCCGCCCTGTCCAAATTTACCGCCAGCATGAAGAATAGTCAAAATGACTTCAGGCGTAGGTTTACCCAATTTATGCATACCGGTAGGCATTCCACGCCCCTTATCTGACACACTTACACTGTTATCTTTATGTATTTTCACACTAATTTGGTCTCCATATCCAGCCAAAGCCTCATCTACGGAGTTATCTACAATCTCGTACACTAAATGATGAAGTCCACGTGCATCAGTACTGCCGATATACATACCGGGACGTTTTCTGACCGCTTCGAGTCCTTCCAGTACCTGAATTGCATCATCATTGTACTCGATTGTTTTTACTTTCTTTGCCACAGAAATTCCCCTTTCCTTACTAAACACAATTTCCGGGCCAAATCATACTGCAATGAAATGACTCACTAGCTTTAACAAATTAATTCATACGTTAATATCATATTAAAAGTATAATACTTTTACGAACAAAGAACAAGTGTTCTATTTTTTCGTCCCTTTTATTAGCGTTAGCACCCTTGGTTGGATCTTTTCACTTTGTTGAAACGTGTCATAGCTACCGTTCTAATTGTAGCGGTAATTTTTCATTTGGCAAATATACTTTTACTTTTTTAATCAAATTATTCTTAAATTGCATGGATATGCCGCCCGTTCTCAACCTCCGCCATGGCTGGCATTATTGATTTTTACACTGCTAAACATTGCGATTCCTTTAAAAAAGAGCGGAAGTTCCGCTCTTTTCACTCTACTTAGTAAGGGCGTGTTCTACTTTTATGCATCGATCCATGATGACAGTATAACCTTTTTCTTTCAAAAAATTATAGGCTTCCCCGTTTTCTACCCCTAGCTGCGCCCAAAAGATATCAGCATCGATTTCTGCAAATTCTTTGGCAATCCCGGGAAGGAATTCTGAACGGCGAAAAATATTTACGATATCGACATGCCCTTCAATATCTTTAAGTGACTTTACTGCCTTGACACCCAGCACTTCAGATACAGCTGGGTTTACAGGGATGATTTCATACCCGCTATCCTGCATGGCCTTCGATACCATATAAGAAGTACGCTCGGGGTTATTTGATAAACCAACAACAGCGATGCGCTTCGATTTTTTTAACATCTGACCCATTTCTTCTCTGCTTGGATTTTGTATCATTCTTATCAATCCCCTTTATCATAAAATGTAATAATTGCTTAAAAAGTATTCCTTAACAAAGATATTTCACAGAGTAAAGCTGAGTATTACCATTATTAAGAAAAACCATTATACAAGAAAGAATAGGTTTCGAAAAGGTGTGCACCACTTATGTTCATACAGGCTACCGCGTATTGTATCATTATACACAATTAGGTACTCTTCATTATATTTACGAAAAAAAGAAAACATAAACCTTTTGCCCTTCATGAACTTAAACGTATATCAAAAGACGGATGTTCATCAAGGAAAATTCATTTTTCAATGGATTTTTTTTGGACATCCGTACCATTTTGTCACGAAAATGTTACAATAAGAGAAGCATATCAGGTATTTTTAGGTTGTTTTTTAGCTATTCCTTCAGTTTATTTCCGAAAAAGGGAAAAAACAGCCTCTTAATCGTGATAAAAATAAGAAGATTTTTCTATAAAGAAAGGGTCATACAATGCTTACATTCATCACTATACTGTCTGCCTACTTGATTGGTTCGATTCCTTCCGGTTTAATTATCGGTAAAACCTTTTACAAAATCGACATTAGGGAGCATGGCAGTAAAAATCTGGGTGGGACAAATACCTTCCGGACACTAGGTGTCAAGGCAGGGCTTACCGTTACTACCATGGATATACTAAAGGGAACTCTAGCAACTTTTCTCCCGTTATTGCTAGGCGTGGAAATGAATTTATTGCTAGCTGGCTTATTTGCCGTCATTGGGCATATGTTTCCCATTTTCGCAAACTTTCGGGGCGGGAAAGCTGTGGCAACTTCTGCCGGTGTCATTCTTGCTTATGAACCATTACTTTTTGTCATTGCCGTCATCATATTCTTCATTACCTTATACATATCCAAATATGTCTCGCTTTCTTCGATGATTGCTTGTCTTCTTGCTCTTATATACAGTTTAGTGTTTCATACAAATGATTTGGCCCTTATTATTGTAATCGGTATATTAACGATTTTCATTTTTTACCGGCATCGGGCGAACATTAAACGAATTATCGATAAAACTGAACCCAAAGTCAAATGGCTGTAAGAGAAATTCTTGAGGATATTTTAATGGAAAAAAGCCCGTCCGGCGCACGGGCTTTTTTCCATTCTATAATTCATTTGATGTTTGCACGATTGCATCCATTTCAGCTATCGACTTTTTAGTCTGTTCAGCAAGTTTCCTGAGCTCATTCGAAACAGCCGCAAATCCATTACCATGTTCGCCTGCATGCGCTGCCTCGATGGCTTTAGTTCAATGATAGTAAATTTGTCTTGGTTTAATATAACGGTTTTCATCAACATTTTTCATGAAAATAACAAGGTTACCTGAAGTTTCACCTGTTCACTGCTTACATCCAATATACCCTCTGTCTCTTTTGCTTTTTGAAACCAGATTGCTTTTTTCGGCTTCAATTTATGAAAATCCCCATTTTCCCACTCCCCCTGATCTTGTAAATCACGATAAGACGAATCTAAGATATTCCATCAAATCATACGGGCTTTATATCCATTCAATTGAAAATATACAGTTCATTCGAACCATAAAAAACCCTATTCTGCCTTCGATCCAATTCTATTGTCAAGGTATAAGGTACTGGAATTTTTCTTCATTAACTTCCCATCAAAAGAATAGTATGGATTTTGTTTGATGGAGAAATGGTCAAGTAAGGATTGAATAATTGGAGAACAGAGGCTAAACTGGAATTAGCTAATAAAAATTGATTGGAGAAAGCGCCATGAAGCCATTGCAAATATCACCGGAAACCGCATTAAAGTTATCCAAGTCCCTTAACTTGCCTTTAGAGCAAATCATGCATATGCCTACACCCGTCTTGCTGAGAAAGCTTGCCGAGGCTGAAGCACAAGAAAATACAAAATAGCTGCAGGAATCTGCAGCTATTTTTGTGTGCGTTCATATAGGTGTGAAACGACCTTACGGATTACCCTTGAAAGGCGTTCAATTCTTCCCATTGATCTTGAAACTGAGCAATACCCAACTTCGTCGCATAATAATTTTTCCTTTTCGTTCCTTATGTCCTGCCAGTAACTATTTACATACTCTTTCTCCTCCAGTCTTTTTAAAGCTGGATATAAAACATGCTTTCTTTATAATGTAAATAACCATCACTTAACTGTTTGAGCTGTTCGATCATCTCATACCCTTACATTTTCTTTTGAGCCAATAATGAAAGCAACACCATTTCTGTACTCCATTTTAACAGCTCTGTTTTCCGCAATCAGCTGCCCCCTCTATATAAGGAAATTAATTAGATGGCATTTCACTTTTATCATCCAAATATATACTTTCCAGAATATTTGTCACCCATTAAATATACAAAAAAACCGCTTATTGGCGGTTTTTCAATTGGTGAAAGTCATTTAAATTAAATCAGGCAACGGCTTAGGAACAGGCAAATTCCTGTGGCTGTCATCCTGTAATTTATCTTTTAGATAATACTCTATGTTGGAAACAACTTCATTTGCCTCCATAACCCTTTGATATGGCTTCCAGGCAAGTTCCCCTTCATCACAGGCAAGAAAGCCCGCCTCCTGCCTCTTCAGCTCTGTAAACATACATTCCCACCCGTTTGATTCCATGTCACAACCCCTCGAAAGGCCATAACCTTTACCTTCACTCCAGTTTCTTCTAGAATTTCGCGTTCCATCGATTCATCGATGGTTTCACCTTGTTTTATTTTCCCGCCTATACCATTGAATTTATGCCTATTCGGATTCTTTTGGCGATAGTCGTTTCCTTTCTTAAATCCACATTATTCGCATCTACTTCATAATTACTTTATACTTAAATAACGAACCTCTAGGAAGGAGAATTAGTATGAAACTGACCATTTCCGATCAAGCAGCTAAGTGGTATATTGATGAGCTGGGGCTTCAAGAAGGCTCTCATTTGCGCTTTTATGTAAGATATGGCGGGCATAGTTCCGTCCAAAGCGGCTTTTCATTAGGTATCATGAAAGAAGAACCTGAAACTGCAGCAGCCATAACAACTATGAATGAGATTAATTTTTATGTAGAAGAAAAAGATTTATGGTACTTTGATGGTCACGATTTACTTATTACTTTTAATGAAAAACTGACTGAACCTGAATTTCACTATGAAAAGAGTGCTTGACAATAAAGCAGCGGTGTAAACTGCTGTTTTTTCTTGTTTCAATCGAGCAGATGCTCTTTAATATTCTCCGCCCTAAGAATTTCCTTTTGCTTGTCCCCTAAAAGATCGAAATGCGAGTAGCCATCCTTCCTGTGATGAATCCACTCTTTTTTAAGCCCGTATTTCTTACCCCACTCCGATAAACGCCGTAAATCTTTGCATCCCACTTTTGTAACCGTCTTGCAACCAGGAAATCGGTCGTCCAGCCAATAATGAGTTAAAAAAGCTATTTGACCTTGATCGATTTTCTGCTTCCAGGTTACTACGTCTGTCCGTTTAATCCCAAAAGCCATTTTTTAATCACCTCAATGATTGTCATTAAACCAATTCATCCTGCTTTTTATTTTTCTCATAGGCCTCATGCCAATCAGGAAACATCCGTTTAATGGATATCGGGCGGAAGGTCTCCTTTTTAACGCAAACGTGAGAAGAATGACCTGTAGCCGCCACTTCATTTCTCTCATTTACGATCTCATATCCATAAATGACCCGTAAGCCGTCATATTTTTCAATCCAGGTTTTAACCTTTACCTTATCACCATATCTAACAGGGGTTTTATACGAAGCCTGAATATCCATAACAGGTGAGAGGATGCCATCCGCTTCCATATCAGCATAATAAAACCCTAAATCATTTATCAATTTTGTCCTGCCTAGTTCCATCCATATAAAATAATTCGCATGGTAAACAACACCCATTTGATCCGTCTCTGCATACCGCACTTCAATTTCGTTTTCAGCTATGAACATTTTGTTTCCCCACTTTCATTTCTATTGCAATAAACATTTTAACATAACAACTGTTCAAATTTCATTTAAGCTGTCTCAACTGTCTGCTTCACTTTATAAAGAAGGGGAGAAAGATTACGCACCTCTTCCTCCCCATTACCTATTTGTTAAATATTATCGTTATTATAACCGCTTTCCCGTGCTTCTTGTTCATCTTGCATTTCTTCCTTCATTCCCTCGATGCTCTTTCTTCTTCGGTCATTTTTGGCCTTAATTGACATTTTTTCCACCTCTGAAGAAAATGATAACGTTTCATTTGCAGCGTTTATGTTTTCTTCTGTATTTTGAATTGCATCCTGAATTTTTTCAACATTATCTAAACGGTTATCCGGGTTGTGTTTATATGAGCCCATTAATTTCACCTCACGTTATTTGTTTACATAATATTATTACGATTATTATCCCCTGGTTACTCGCCTTTAGTTTGAATGACCTGAGCATGTTTGCCGGATTTGTCCTGCATTTTCTTACCGTTATTCCCACCCGCTGCTATCGGTTGTGTCCCTTGATGGCTCGGTCTAAAGTGTTTGGAATCTTTTTTTGGATTACCCATTCTATCGCCTCCTCCTCTTATCATGGATAAAAAAGCGGAAATTCATGAATGCCAGTTTTTGAAAAAGCCATGAAAAAAGAGCCAGCACTTTGAAGGGTGGTATTATCCCCTACAGGTAGACAGAGTAAAAAGAGAGCATGATAAAATGTTCTTAACAGTCTATCTGAGAGGGGATTTTTCTATGGCAAAAAAGGGGCAAACGTTTCAAACATATACA
>NZ_JBFUHM010000035.1:0-54827 GCF_056402395.1 Peribacillus sp. P4_B1 | reverse complement strand
AAGTGACAGCGTAAACCGTCTTTCCATCTTCTCTCATGCGAGAAAAGAACGTATCCGGTATTAGCTCCGGTTTCCCGAAGTTATCCCAGTCTTATAGGCAGGTTGCCCACGTGTTACTCACCCGTCCGCCGCTAATCTCAGGGAGCAAGCTCCCATCGATTCGCTCGACTTGCATGTATTAGGCACGCCGCCAGCGTTCGTCCTGAGCCAGGATCAAACTCTCCGAAGAAATGTTTGACTTGCTCATTTGCTTTTTTGATAGTGTGTGCTCACTTAAAATTTAACGTTGGCGCTTTGTTTTGTTCAGTTTTCAAAGAGCAATGTCTTTCGGAACAGCTTATTAATAATAACATTTTCATCACTCTGAGTCAACAACTTTTTAAAACTTTTTTTAAAGTTTGTAATCCGTTTGCAACTCGTTCGTAACGACAGATATAAATATAACACCATTACGGTAACTGCGCAATACCTTTTATAAAGTTTTTTTGAGATAATGTTGTTTTTCTTTCCAACCCTAGAATCCAATCAATTAAATGACATGAAATTATAATTAAAAAACAAAAACCGAATTGAACTTACCGGGATCATGAGCTACACTCCTGAATCCCAGCCGTCCGAATTCGGCCCTGCAATCATAATTACCTTATATTATTAACGGTGTCTCATTAACGGGAATAACAGCACGTCACGTATAGAAGGAGAATTGGTCAATAGCATAACCAAACGGTCAACACCAATTCCCAATCCGCCAGTTGGCGGCATTCCGTATTCTAAAGCCTCCAAGAAATCTTCATCCATTTCATGAGCCTCATCATTACCTTGCTCTCGTTCTTTTAATTGTGCTTCAAAGCGTTGACGTTGATCAATAGGGTCATTAAGTTCCGTGAAGGCATTTGCATGCTCCCTACCCACAATGAATAACTCAAAACGATCGGTAAAACGGGAATCTTCCGGGTTTTTCTTTGCTAACGGAGAGATTTCCACTGGATGTCCATAAATGAATGTAGGTTGAATTAACTTATCTTCAACCTTCTGTTCAAAGAACTCATTTACAATATGACCAAATTCCATGGATTCCTTAACTTCAATTCCGTTATCTTTAGCAAGCTGTTGGGCTTCTTCTTTACTCATTTGAGTCCAGAAGTCCACACCTGTATATTCTTTTACAGCATCAACCATGTGAAGTCTTTTCCATTCCGGTTTTAACTCTATTTCATACTCCCCATACTGAATGGTAGTCGTCCCCAGAACTTCTTGTGCTATATGGGCAATCAGGTTTTCGGTTAAACTCATGATATCTTGGTAATCAGCATATGCCTCGTATAATTCAATCAATGTGAATTCCGGATTGTGTCTTGTAGATACTCCTTCATTCCTGAAAACCCGTCCTATTTCATAAACTTTCTCTAATCCGCCAACGATTAAGCGTTTTAGATGAAGCTCGATGGCAATCCTTAAATTCAAAGACATATCCAATGCATTATGATGAGTAAGGAAAGGGCGTGCAGCAGCTCCACCAGCAACAGAGTGCAATAGAGGCGTCTCTACTTCAAGGTATCCATGATCATCAAGATATCGTCTCATGGCTTGTACAATACGACTGCGCATAATCAACGTGTTTTTACTTTCCTCATTTGTAATTAAATCAACATAACGTTTCCGATAACGCTCTTCAACATCCTTTAGACCATGAAATTTATCAGGTAATGGGCGAAGCGCTTTAGCAAGGAACACATATTCTTTAGCTTTAATGGAAAGTTCCCCGACTTTCGTTTTGAAAATTACACCAGTGACCCCTACGATATCGCCCAGATCCGTTTGGTTGAAAATTTGGTAAGCATCTTCACCTATATTATCTAAACGGACGTAGATTTGGATTTGGCCGCTAATATCCTGAATATGGGCAAATCCCGCTTTCCCTTTTCCACGCTTAGTCATTACCCGGCCAGCGATCGTAACTTCAATTTCTTTTTCTTCAAGATCTTCTTTTTCTAATTCCCCATAAGCACTAACTATCTCTTGAGTGTTATGTGTGCGCTCGAATCTGCTCCCGAATGGGTCTTGTCCATTATCAATCATGGCCTGCATTTTATCGCGTCTCACTTGCAGTTGGTCATTCAATTCTTCATGACTCACGAAAATCATCTCCATCTTTATTAATAAAAGCTTTATATAATTTATCAGAAATTCTTTTGCATACGTATTTATTCTTACATAAAGTACGAGAATTCAACAGCTTTTTATCTTAAAAACTTCTTTATGTATATATAAAAACTGCCAGGTTTAATGGCAGTTTAAGATATGCGTATTATAGGAAAACAGGAAGGCGAAGTCAACATCAGACCATTTGAATGTTCATTTCCTTCGCTTCAATCTCATCGACCATTCCATAAAGAAGGCTCACGACATCTTCCCTTGTTTCACAATCGTTAATCCCTTTACGTGCCTTGGCATTCCCTTTAACACCTTTTAGGTACCAAGAAGCATGCTTACGCATTTCACGGACAGCGACGTTTTCGTTTTTCAGTGCAATCAGACGATCCATATGAAGTACACAAACATCCATCTTTTCACGAACTGTAGGTTCATCCATCAGTTGACCCGTTTCTAAATATTTTACAGTCCGGTAAATCATCCACGGGTTACCTAGAGCTGCACGGCCAATCATGACCCCGTCAACACCCGTTTCTTTAAGCATTCTTTCCGCATCCTGCGGAGTTTCCACATCACCGTTACCTATAAGAGGGATATTAATCGATTTCTTCACTTCACGAATGATATCCCAGTTAGCTTTTCCTTCATACATTTGAACCCGGGTTCTCCCATGCATGGAAACAGCTTTACCGCCTGCGCGTTCAACAGCCTGAGCATTTTCAATCGCAAACACATGCTCTTCATCCCAGCCAATGCGCATTTTAACCGTTACCGGCTTTTCAACTGCATCAACCACCGCTGAAACCATCTCATAAATTTTGTTTGGATCGAGAAGCCACTTCGCACCAGCATCACACTTCGTGATTTTCGGAACAGGGCACCCCATGTTGATATCAATGATATCAGCATTTGTATTTTTATCTACGAATTGAGCAGCTTTGACCAAGGATTTCTTTTCACCGCCAAAGATTTGCAAGCTTAACGGCTTTTCTCTTTCATCTATATAAAGCATATTCATCGTTCTAGCATTTTGTAAAACGATTCCCTTATCACTGACCATCTCCGCACAAACAAGACCAGCACCAAATTCCTTGACGGTCAAGCGGAACGCCGAGTTACAGACTCCCGCCATCGGTGCCAGAACTACCGGATTCTTCATTTCTATATCGCCAATTTTTAACACGTTGACCTCCTATAACATGCTTTCATTTATCGTCAGGTGGCTGAAGCTCCTCAATGGAAACATGAAGAATTTCCGCCACTTCCAGTAAAAATGCCTCTGAAGGGTTGCGGTTCCCTCGTTCTATTTCTCCCAGCAAGGAAACGGAAACACCTATTTCCCTCGCAAACCCTTCCTGGGTATAACCCTTTAACTTTCGAAAAGCGCGAATACGCCTTCCCCATTTTTCACCTTCCATAATCGAACTCCTTCTTTATCCGGAATCTGTTCAAGCAAGTCGCTCAAAGGTGCATGCATGTGCGGAAGCCTAATATCAGGGTCCACTTCCATTAAAGGCACGATAACAAAAGCCCTCTCGTGCATACGAGGGTGCGGGACTGAAAGAATCTCTGTCTCAATATTTTCATGATTATATAACAAAATGTCAAGGTCTAAAGTACGGGGACCCCACCTGATTTCCCTTTTTCTCCCTAAATCGGTTTCGATTTTCATACAGGCGCGAAGTAATTCCTCTGGTTCTAAATCAGTTTTCACTTTAAGGACAGCATTTAAAAAACAGTCCTGGTCGGCATATCCTATCGGGTCTGTTTCATATAAAGAAGAGCAGGCCGCCAACTGGATATGCGGGTCCTCAGACAATAATTGGAAAGCCGTTCGGAAAGTATCAAGGCGATCCCCTAAGTTCGATCCTATAGAAAGGTAAGCAATATTTACCACAATCAGCGTCCCCTTACAATTTCTATAGCTACCGAGTCATAGTGCCCCGCTATAGGGGGATCTGGTTTATATACCTTCACGGTGCATGTCTCGATGGAAGAATATTTAGTAAGTAGTTCAGAAGCAATTTTTTCAGCAACAGCTTCCACTAACTTAAAAGGTTCTCCTTCAACAACACTTTTACACACTTCATATAACTCGCCATAGTTGATTGAGTCTTCAAGGTTGTCACTCTTCCCAGCATTGGCTAAATCAGTCTGGACGATTAAATCCACTTTAAACCGCTGACCAAGCTTCGTTTCTTCCGGAAAAACTCCATGATAACCGTAAAACTCCATTTTATTCACATATATCTTATCCATTTCATTCACCTTTTCCTAAAAGAACATCCATCATCTTTGCAGTCCGTGCCATTTCCTTCACATCATGTACGCGAACCATTTGACAGCCTTGCTGAATGCCGTGGCAGATTGTAGCGGCGGTGCCTTCCATCCGCTCACTAGGCGGCAGGTCCAGAACATGTCCAATCATGGACTTTCTTGATGTCGCAAGCAGCACAGGATAACCTAATGATACCAGCTTATCAAGATTCCTCATCATTTCCAAATTTAACTTTAAATCTTTCGCAAATCCAATGCCTGGATCGAGAATGATGTTTTCGTCCTTGACTCCCGCATCCTTTACCAACATGATGCTTTCGAATAAATCTTGAAGTACATCCCGAACAAAATGTCCATAACCCATATTATCCCTGTTATGCATCAAGATAATCGGCACCTTATATTCCGCCGCAACCTTCGCCATCAAGGAATCGGCTTTTCCTCCCCAAATATCATTTAATATATGGGCTCCTGCTTTTACTGCCTCTTCCGCAACTCTTGATTTATACGTATCGACCGATATTGGTATCTCAATATTACGGGAAATGGCCTCAATAATCGGGGCTACTCTCTCAATCTCCTCCTCATCCGATATCCTCTCATAGTTAGGACGGGTGGACTCTCCGCCTACGTCCAAAATATCCGCTCCGTCGTTGACCATCTGTTCGGCATGCTTCAAAGCAGCATCTACCCGATTATATTTCCCGCCATCCGAAAAGGAGTCCGGCGTAACATTCAAAATCCCCATAATTAAGGTTTTCTTGCTATAATCCAAATCAAATGAACCGCATGTTATTTTTGATACCTCAGCTAATGACATCCAACGTTCTCCTTCGCCTAAAAAAATCTATATATACGAGTTTACCCATTTACATAGGTATAGTGCAACCCTCCGTGAAGATTAGAAATACTTCGCAGACTTTTCTACAAAAAGAAAAGCAAAGCCCATAAGGAACTTTGCTTCTCATTTAGTATCTGGTCTCACTCAAAGTTATATAATGGTGTACTCAAGTAACGTTCACCATTACTTGGTATGATAGCAAGGACTTTTTTGCCTTTTCCCAGTTTTTCAGCCACTTTAATAGCCGCAGCAATTGCGCCTCCAGAAGAAATTCCGCCAAGAATCCCTTCCTCTTTCGCTGCTCTACGGGCGTAATCGAACGATTCTTCTGTATTGACTTGAATGATTTCGTCATAGAGATCTGTATTTAAAATACTTGGAACGAAGCCTGCACCGATTCCTTGGATTTTATGGGGCCCCGGGGTCCCACCGGATAATACAGGAGAATCCGCAGGCTCAACAGCGTAAATTTTAATGTCAGGATACTTTTCACGCAGGACTTCACCAGCACCAGTAATGGTTCCGCCAGTACCGATTCCGGCAACGAATGCATCCAGACCTTCATCACCAAAGGCTTCAACGATTTCAGGGCCAGTAGTGTTACGATGAACTTCAGGGTTGGCTTCATTCTCGAATTGCTGCGGAATAAAGTAACCTTTTTCTTTAGACAGCTCAGTTGCCTTAGCGATTGCTCCCTTCATTCCTTCTGGACCAGGTGTAAGAACTAACTCTGCCCCATAAGCGCGAAGCAAGTTACGGCGTTCCAGGCTCATTGTCTCCGGCATGACCAGGATTGATTTATAGCCTTTGGCTGCCGCTACCATCGCTAGTCCTATTCCGGTATTTCCGCTTGTAGGTTCAATGATCGTATCACCTGGCTTAAGGTTACCGTTTTTTTCTGCTGCTTCGATCATCGCAAGGGCGATACGGTCTTTTACACTACTGCCTGGGTTAAAATACTCAAGTTTCAAATAAATATCTGCACTGTTTTCATTTTGAAGCTTGTTTAACTTCACAATAGGTGTTTGTCCAATTAAATCGATTACAGAATTAGCTATACGTGCCATTTTCTCCACTCCTTATCATTTCAATACCGAGTATGTTTATTGGTTTTATTAATTAAAGTTACCAGTTTTAATAGTTCATTGTCAATGATTATATACTATATTCTAAATTTTCACACAATCCATTGACCTACTTTTGTTCTTTCAATCCATAAAACCATTCTACATTAAATTCATCCCAGAAAATCTTCCCGGAGACCGGTGCCTGAATCTGTTCAAGAGCTATTTGGCGGTGAATCTTATCTTTAACTTCTTCATATTTATACTGCTTGCCCTCTATTTTTTCATGCAGATAGATAATGGCCCAACCATCTTCCGTTTGTATTGGATCACTCCACTTTTTAGCCTTCAATTTCTCGGCAGCGGTAATGTATTCCTTGGAGACTTGCTCATTATCCTGCGATATATAACCCATGTCGCCTCCCTGATTGGCAGTGAATTCATCAAGGGATTTTTCCATCGCTAAGACATTAAAGGAGACACCTTTCTCCAGTTCACGTATGATTTGGTCCGCCTGCTTTTTTGTAGACAAGGTAATATGGGAAATATGGAAAGTAGTAGGGATTCGGTAAATATCCTTATTATTATCATAGTAATTCTGCATTGCCGTTTCGGAAACCGAAACATCCTTTGTGAGGAGCTTTTCAAGGAGTAGACTAGACTGAATTTCCTGCCTCAATTGATCCGTACTTTTATTAAGAGTCTGACCGGCAGTTCCATACATTGTTTTCATCATTTTAAGTTCCCGATCGATCTCTTCATCCGAAGTTTTCACTTTGTATTTTTCCGCTGCCTGTTTCACTACCTCTTTATCGACCATTTCCTCAAGTACATCTTCCCCATACCTTTTTTCGAGTTCATTAATCCATGCTTCCCGGGAAATATCCTTGGAACCAACCTTTGCGACTGTTTCCTGCCCAATGACGGATTTTGAAATGATCAACGGTTTTATGACAAAGATTATGATGGTCAACAGGTTCAACAATGCAAGGCCGGCAATAATCGCCCGAAGCTTTTGTTTAGGCAAAACCCTTATCCCCCGTAAATTATTTTTTGGTTTCTGCTTCTAGTTCCTCGAGATCTTCCTTCGAGAATTGGTAGGTCTGATTACAAAAATGGCATTGTGCCTCCGCTTGTCCCTCTGTCTCAATAATATCCCGGATCTCATCTTGTCCAAGGCTAATCAATGCATTGGCAATTCTTTCCCTTGAACATTGACAGGAAAATGCAACATCCATTTTCTCTAAAATATTCACATTGCCCTCACCCAAAATCTCGGTTAGGATTTCTTCAGGAGTCAGACCTTTCTGGATCATCTTAGAAACAGGAGCTATTGTGCTTAGACGACTCTCGATTTTGGAAATCGTATCATCGGATGTGCCTGGCATCAATTGAATGATAAATCCACCTGCTGCAAGTATCGAATTATCCGGATTCACCAGGACCCCCACTCCTACAGAAGAAGGCACCTGTTCGGAAGTAGCGAAGTAATAGGTGAAATCTTCACCTAATTCCCCCGATACAAGCGGTACTTGACCTGAAAAATGATCACGGAGACCAATATCTTTCACTACAGTCAACACTCCGTCTGTCCCCACCGCTTTCCTGACATCCAGCTTTCCTTGTTCATTCAAATCAAAATGGGTTTGCGGGTGGGTCACATATCCGCGGACTTCTCCCTTCGCATTGCTGTCGACCAGGATGGATCCAATCGGGCCACCACCCTCGATTTTAATCGTCAGTTTTTCTTCACCTTTTAACATTCCGCCCATCATCACACCTGCCGTCATTGCACGCCCAAGGGCAGCGGAAGCAGTAGGCCATGTATAATGACGTCGTTGAGCTTCTCCTACGGTATCAGTTGTTGAAACAGCATATGCCCGTACCTGTCCTTCATAGCCTAACGCCTTTATTAGATAATCCTTCATTTGTTATGCTCCTTCCATGCTGTATAATTACTTCTTCACTTGTTCACGATTTCGTTTATAAATCAGCTGCAATCCCTTTAAAGTTAAAAATGGCTCAACAACGTCAATCACAGTAGACTCATTAGCAATTAAGGTAGCCAGTCCGCCTGTCGCTATTACCGTTGGCTCTAGATTACTTTGCGCCTTTATTCGATTAACGATTCCTTCAACCTGTCCAACATACCCAAACAAAATACCAGCCTGCATGGCGGATACCGTATTTTTGCCAATGATTCCTTCAGGTCGGCTGATTTCTATCCTTGGAAGTTTGGCCGCTTTTGAATAAAGTGCTTCTGTAGAAATATTTATGCCCGGAGCAATGGCTCCGCCCATGTATTGTTTATCCTCATTTATGTAGCAATATGTCGTTGCCGTGCCAAAATCCACGATAATGAGAGGGCTTCCATATTCCTGAATGCCTGCAACAGCATTAACGATCCGGTCCGCTCCCACCTCACGGGGATTTTCGTATTTAATATTCAATCCAGTTTTTATTCCAGGCCCCACTATAAGCGGCTTAATGCCAAAGTATTTTTTACACATACGTTCAAGCGCAAACATAATCGGCGGAACTACCGAAGAAATAATGATTCCATCAAACTGATCAAACGAAAGACCCTCATGTTGCAGTAAAGACTTTATGACCATTCCATACTCATCTTCTGTTTTATGACGGCTAGTCTCAATTCGCCAATGATATTTTAAAATATCTTCATCGTATACGCCTAATACAGTATTCGTATTCCCAACATCCAATACAAAAATCATCGTTTCATCACTCCGGTAAATTATTCTCCAACATCATACCACACTGTTATTTCCCACGCTATTAGTCGCGCTTTTCGTAAGGTAAAAAAATCCCAGCATCTTTTTCTTACGTCCAAAGTCATTTTAAGAGTTAGAAAAGGGTATTTCCGAGGCGGAAATACCCTTTTCTTATAGTCAACTTAAGACTTTTTATTGTCATCTTCGTTCGGGAAGGAAAGCGGCTGATCTTGAGGTGTGCCTTCTTTGATTGGAGGAGTATTCAATCCTTCCTCCGTTATTTCAAGGTCCTCAGGTCCTCTCTTATCCAATGGATCTAATAGGGCCTCTTTTTCTTCCTTCTTCGTATTGATGTTCACCTTGACATTCTCATCAGTAGTTAAATTCCCATTCAAAGCGGTATAATCCCGTTCTGGCAACTTACCGTTATGGAATAAACTTTTGATTTGTTCAGCATCAAGTGTTTCCACTTCAAGCAAGGTTTTTGCAACCAAATCAAGTTTTTCACGATTTTCAGTAAGAATCGTCTTACATCTTTCGTAAGCTTCCCTGATGATGCGTTGAATTTCAAGATCAATTTCATATGCTATTGCATCTGAGTAATTTTGATCATTGTTAAAATCGCGGCCTAGGAAGACCTGACCTTGAGAATTACCGAATTGAAGAGGTCCGAGCTTACTCATACCATACTCCATAACCATGCTTCGAGCTATGCCAGTTGCACGCTGGAAGTCATTATGCGCTCCGGTACTCACTTCTCCGAATGTAACTTCTTCGGATACTCGGCCACCCAAAAGTCCTACGATTTTATCTTTCAGTTCAGGCTCCGTCATGAAGAAACGATCTTCTTTCGGCAGCATAACTGCATATCCGCCAGCTTGACCACGAGGGACAATCGTAACTTTATGAACGACTTCGGCATCATCGAGAACCAATCCAATAATGGTATGGCCAGCTTCATGCCATGCTACAATATTCCGTTCCTTTTTGGAAATGACACGATTTTTCTTAGCAGGTCCCGCAATAACGCGATCCGAAGCTTCATCCAAATCGGACATGTCGATCTTCTTCTTATCTTGACGGGCAGCGACAAGCGCCGCTTCATTCAGTAAGTTTTCAAGATCTGCACCAGAAAATCCTGGTGTACGCTGAGCGATCGCTTTCAAATCAACCGTTTCAGCTAAAGGTTTATTACGTGCATGCACTTTCAATACTTCTTCACGGCCTTTAACATCTGGGCGGCCAACCGTAATTTGACGGTCAAAACGTCCTGGACGCAATAATGCCGGATCCAATACATCAGCACGGTTAGTCGCAGCGATGATAATGATTCCTTCATTCCCACCGAAACCATCCATTTCTACAAGTAGTTGGTTCAGTGTTTGTTCACGTTCATCGTGACCGCCACCTAGACCTGCGCCACGTTGACGACCGACTGCATCAATTTCATCGATAAAGATGATACATGGTGCATTCTTCTTAGCATTTTCAAACAAATCACGAACACGGGATGCACCGACACCTACAAACATTTCAACAAAATCAGAACCACTGATCGAGAAGAAAGGAGTACCGGCTTCACCAGCTACTGCCCGTGCAAGTAAAGTTTTACCTGTACCAGGAGGCCCGACTAAAAGTACCCCTTTAGGAATACGGGCTCCAAGCTCGGCATATTTGCGAGGATCTTTTAAGAATTCAACGACCTCGACAAGTTCCTGCTTTTCTTCGTCCGCTCCGGCAACATCATTGAAGCGTACTTTTTTCTTATCATCATTATACAATTTCGCCTTACTTTTCCCGAAGTTCATGACACGGCCACCACCGCCACCTTGAGCTTGGTTAAGTAAAAAGAAGAAGAGGATAAAAATGATTACAAATGGAATGATTGAAGTGAAAAATGTCACCCAGCCACTTGTCTTTTCTGGAGGTTCAACAGTGATGATGTCTTTACCCAACTTAGTTACGGCATCATTAATTCGACTCTGCGAATATTCACTGAAAGGTACGTACGTCACAAAGTATTTGTTTTCCTCATAACCTTTGAGCTTCCCTGTGATTTCAAACACACTGCTTTCGGGCTGCATCGTTAGTGCTGTAACGTCCCCACTCTCCAAATGTTTATAGAATTCATCTTGGGTCATTTTCTCTGTTGGTTCATTGTTATTATTAAAGATGCTTACAATCCCAATGATGACCAAAAAGATCAGTAAATAAAATATGGTATTACGGAAGATCCGATTCATCCCTTACCTCCTCCCACGGGTAAACAAACTATAGTAAATACTATCATACAAAATTAATGAATTACAATAATTTAACACCGCTGTTTTTATCTGGTCTTCTCTTTCGAACAGGAACGATTAATTCGAGTAAATTTCAGGCTTCAATATGCCAATATACGGGAGATTACGATACTTTTCTGCAAAATCAAGACCATATCCGACAACAAATGCATCAGGAACGATAAATCCAGCATAGTCAGGAGTGATATCGGCTTTCCTGCCTGTTGGTTTATCCAATAGGGTAACGATTTTAATTGATTTTGCTTTTCTATAACGGAAAAGTTCCGCAAGATAGCTAAGGGTTAAGCCGCTATCGATAATATCTTCGATGATTAAAATATCCCGGCCTTCAACGGATGTATCAAGATCTTTGATGATTTTCACTTCACCGGAAGATACAGTAGAGCTACCATAGCTTGAAACATCCATAAAGTCCATTTCAAGATGTGTATCCACGCGTTTCAGTAAATCTGACATAAATGGCATGGCGCCTTTCAGCACTCCGATAGCCAGCGGGAACTTACCTTGGTAATCAGCTTCAAGCTGCGCACCCAATTCCCTGATTTTTTTTTGTAGTTCTTCCTCAGTTATTAACACTTTTTCAATGTCGTTTTGCATGGTCATAGTAATTAATTGCCCCCCATGAAGAATTAAGCTTTTTTATATTCTAAGTAGATTAAAGATTTTTCATCAGAAATTATATCCGGCTCAACATTCGATTTCTTTAAACCAGGAAGCCAAATGGCCGTTCCAGCTTGATCGATGATGACCGGCCACACATTTCTTTCTAGCATCGGGATCTTCTCATTAATAAAAATATCCTTCAACTTTTTAGTTCCACCTAATCCCTTGACTGCCATCCGTTCGCCTTCATTCCTGGTTCGGACTGTAAGCGGAAACTTCACAGCTGATTCGGGAAGTATAAAAGAATGATTTCCTTTAAGGACTGGAATTTCTTCTTTTATATAGTGCGCTTTAATCTTGTATCCATTCGGAAGAATAGTCTCACCGGGAATTTGTAATTTAAGGGAATATTTATGGCTTTTTTGCCGAAAAAATCTAAAAGTGCAAGTTTGATATGATTTTTCAGCAATAAGGCCCTCCGGAAGATGCAATTCTGCAGATGGTTGAGGATTTAAAAACAAAACTAAAAGTTGATCAATATGTAATGCCGAAAGCGATGAAGGTCTCTCCAAATAAAGATAGTTTAATATTAGTTGAATCGCTCTTCTTTGTAAAGGTTTAGGCATCGCGAGAACCTTATCAATCTGAATAACCGCTTGATCCTTATCCTGATGGATCCAAACCTCGGTCATTTTGCTTGAAACAAGGTTCTGAAAAAACTCTTCATCTTCATAAAGTTCTTCACTGAATCGTTGAAAATGCTCATGAACCTTTCTATTTTCTTTCTTTAAAAATGGAAGAACTTCATGTCTAAAGCGATTTCTTACATAGTCATCTTTTTCATTGCTCGGATCAAACCTTGGTTCAATATTATGATGGCCCGCATATTCAATAATTTGGCCTTTCGTGATTTCAAGAAATGGCCTGATCAAATGACCCGTGTGAAAACGTCTTTTTATAGGAATGCCTGCTCTTGCTTTACCTGTCGCCCCTCTTGTTAAACGCATGAGCATCGTTTCGATTTGATCATCTCCATGATGTCCCAGGACAAGAGTGGAGGCTTGATGCTTATCCATCATTTCTTCATAGAAAGCAAAGCGTGCCTTTCTTGACGTTATTTGTGAGCTTTCCCCCGTCTGTTCCATCCGGGCAGGAACATCAATCCTTCTTCCTTCAAATGCGATGCCCCACTGTTCACATATATGCTCGACATATTTATAATCTTCATATGATTCCTCACCACGAAACATATGGTCAACACTTGCAACAATCATCTCGTAATGAAAAAGTGATTGAATTTCCTTAAGGATATGGAGAAGCACCAACGAGTCCGGTCCCCCTGAAACCCCTATGAGCAACTTCGAGTTTTCCTGAATCAATTCGTTTCTATAAATGGTATTCAGAACTTTTTCCTTTAACATACAATCTTCCTTCTTTATGGACAGGTATTAGTTTATACGATTCAAACATGAAATGGTTTCAATTATTCCATGCATTCATCCATTAACTATATCATAACAACTGTTCATATATGTAAAGAACATAGAGCATCGATATTATGGCTACCAGTAAAAAGGTTTCAAAAAAGCCTCCCCTCTTATTGTTGGAATGGTTTTGGGACCTTCTGGCTTGCCTTGTTGCAGGTTGCTTTGTTGAAGGCTGCCTCGTCGCTGCCTGGCCCGGTCCCTTTTTGTTCAAATGATTTTGCTTACTTAACACAGTGACTAAATCCTCTCGCATTTGAAGGGCTGAATCATACTGCCCACGGAGTGCTTTATCCAGCATCTTTCTATATGGGTGCAATTCCTTTTTCTGTTTAATCAAGTCGTTAAGCTGTTTATACCCCTCCCCGTTCTTGTGGAAACGTTTAGGGTAGGAAGAATTGATGATAATCATCGCCACTGCGAACAAGTCATATTGCGGATCAGCCTTTCTTGATCCAAGTCCCCAGTAACCTCTGTCGAAGAACTCGGTGAATTCTTTAACAGATCGGCCAATTAAGGTGGTTCCGCCTACATCGACGCACCGCACTTTGTAGGCTGGTGAAGTCACTATCAAATTCTCAGGTTTTAAATCCCCAAACACCCAGCCATTTGTATGCAGGGCAGATAAACTGGTTAAAAGCTGAAGCATTAAGACCCCGATCCACGATGGCCCTTTCTTTTCAATGAAACGCAAAAAATCGTGTCCATGGATATATTCCATGACATAAAACGGGAGCTGCTTTCCTGCTTTGATGAAATCGTCCGCTTCCAAAAAGGAAGGTCCAAGGGTAGACCCCTGGACCTTTGAAAAGGATTTTAGGATATTCATCTCCGAAATAATGGACGTCCCATTATCACTGAGCTTTAAAGCATAATGACGATTTTCACTTTCAACCAAGTAGACGATCCCGTTCGCTCCACACCCCAATTCCTTAATTATTTTGTACTCGTTTTTATTCCATTTTCCAGTGACCAAACCGCCAGGGAGGAGGTTACATTGATTCCTCAAAGTATTGTTCATCATCATGTGATAACAATCCCCTCAATGAACGTTTTTTATTGAAATATGTTAGAGCTTCACGAATGGCTGGACCTGTCGGAGTAAGTCCCCCTGTACTAAGCTTAGGAAAAGTTGCCGTCAAGGCTTCAAGGTTCGGCGTCCAATCCAGCAACTTTTCCACATCATTTCTTTTCCCAGGAAATACGAATACTGAAAAACGGCTGTCACCCATTCTTGCATTCATACTAAGGGAAAGATCTAATAAGGAATCTTTTACAGTAGGCAATTTATGTTTCATGCTTGCACTGGTATCAACAAGTATCAGTACTTCGAGCTTGCTTGTTTCCCCAAGCTCATCGACCACCTCCATTACCTCTCCACGTTTTTCCGGCGGAAGATCCTCCATCGTTCTTGAATCTCCCAGTATTTGTTGAAGTTCACGATTGATAACTCCCTGTATAGTTTGGGTCATCGCCTTTTGGGTCACCATTTGGACGGTTTGGGACAACTGCTGGGCATAGACTATTTGACTTACGCCACCTCCTGAACCAGCAATTTTCTCGATTTCCTTAAGTCCCTTTTCATCTATCACATCATTCTCCATTACACCTATTACATTGATGGTTATGCCTTGCTCCCTTGCTAATTCAGCCATGGCAGAGGGCTCCTCACCATGATTTGAACATCCGTCGGTTATAAGCAAAATCTGCCTTAATGTTCCTGCTTTCATGTTTTGCTCTCCCTTCCTTTCAATCTGTTACCATAATTGACTAAAAAGGGGGAAATTATACGCCAAAGGCTTACGCAATCAATTCACATTCATGGAGTGGATTCATTAAATTTTTCTAAAGTCCATCTTTTTACCTTTTACCCGTCTACCAACACACCACCTCGTTTTTAGTTTTATTTATTATATATATATATGAACGGCCCCTACTGGGCCTTTTTACGTTTTGGAGAAACGGGAATGGATGCCCATTTCGGTGTATTATGTTTAATTTTGGACGTTACCACTGTCATATCATCATCTATTATCCCTTTTGTTCGGATGACCTCTTCCAATATTAAATCCGAAATTTCCTGCGGATCTTCTGTCTCCATTTCCTTGATCTTTCGTTTAAGCCAGAACTCGATATTTTCGACATGGGAGGGACCATCGAACACTCCATCGCTCATCATGATTAATATATCCCCTGCCTTCAGCTCTTCTGATACAACATCAACATCGAAATCCTGGATGATTCCCATAGGCAGGTTACTCGACTCAATTTTTATTATCCTATCACCCCTTTTAATGAAACTCGGTATCGAACAGATTTTTAGAAACTTAGCCTTTGCGTCCTGAAGATCTATCATTGCCAAATCAAGAGTTGAAAATATTTCATCGGTAGTGCGTAGAGATAATACGGAGTTTACGGATTTAATGGCTATTTTTTCTTCTATTCCCGATTGTAAAAATTTTTGAAGCAGCTTTAATGTCTCTGTACTTTCAAAATGGGCCCTTTCCCCATTTCCCATACCATCACTAATGGCTATTGCGAATTTACCGCAACCAATTTCCATGGTCGTATAACTATCTCCTGAAACAAGCCCTCCCCCCTTGGCAGCATGAGCTACACCCGTTTCGACCGTGAATTTTTTTGCTGACCTAAATATCACCTCACATTGCCCGTTTGGATATGTTGCACACTCTTCTGAATGAACGACTATCGTTTCCCCTAGAATGTCCGAAAGCATAGGGGCTATCAACTTTTCACATTCCCCTCTGCCCTGGCAGTATGGGACACTCATTTCTATATCAACATTTCCTTGTTCTAGACTGTATATTTCAACATGGCCTATATGGAGGCCAAAATCCTGGATGGCCTCCATGATGGATTCTTCATGTACATGATGATTTTTCCTTTCCCTTTGAATTTCTTTCGCAAAATCATCCATTACTGCAGAAACGCCCCTCAGCTGATCCGCAACTAGTTTCCGGCTTTCTTTCACCTGCCTTTTTAACTTTTGGTTTGCTTCAAAATAAGTAAGCTCCTGTGATATCGCCCCAATGACCTGTGGTCCGCGGCTGCAATATTTCCCCCATTCTTTCGAAGTCTTTTGAGGGAGCTGTCCATCATTTTCACTTAATTGAATCATAATTTCCTGCATACCGTCATAGGTTGTATTGAAGTTCTTGGACCAGCATTGTTCCTTTTTAAAACAGAGCTGGCACGTCTTTTCCGTTACATTACTCAAGAAGTAATCGAATTCTTTCTCATCTTCCTCCAATCTCCCCCTTTCATCCACTTGGGAAAAGCTATTTGAAAGCGCCTCAAATACATGTGAGAATTGCTCCACCCTTTGAGCCGTAACATCCCTCACTTTCCGGGCATACTGCTGCTGTTCATCAGAATTCTCGACTGTTCCCGGTATGTGTTTCGCTATTTTGTTGATTATGGATGACGGTGTTAATATAAATAAAGCCACAGCTACAAGTGATTCATAAAGGGTCACCATAATATTATTGGTGCCCTCACCATATAAACCTATCAGTAACGTAGCAATTAAGAGGCCTACGGCGACCCCTATCTTCCTTCCCTCCTTCAACAACCCGCCCAGAAGTCCGGAAAAAGCGAGAAGGCTCATTTGATAAAGACTGGCAATGCTTGCCAAGCTGAATATCAATCCAGTAACTACACCTACAGTGGAGCCTATGGCGGCCCCTCCCGCCAGCCCAAAGAGGAGGACCAGGTATCGTGAGAATATATGGTCGAGTGATAAATCGTATATCATCCAGCCTATGGTTCCAGTCATTACCGAAGCCAGTAAGATGATGAGGCTTACGATTTCCTCCGTCTTTAATGATTGGGACTTTGTCCGTATGGTTAGCAGCGGGATGGACTGTATGAAGATTAAGGTTAAAATCATGGCGAGTCCCGCTTCCACTCCTATCATCATTAAGTCGTACAGCTGAATCGTTCGAAATACCAGATATTGTTCGGCCAGGTTGACCAGGAATAGTGAAGCAAAGACGTACATCGACATCGTTTTGAATTGCCCTTCAACGGCGGGCTTCTTGATCTTATGAAATAACAGAAGCAGGAACGCCGATGCAAAGATGACCAAACTATTGGAATAATGAACGGTGAGCCCGCCTGCAATCAATCCGAATAAAGCTAGTGGAGCCCTGTCACGCCTCATGAGAAAAACTGCTGCAAAAAACGGAAGTCCAAATGGTGCCAACTGAGAAAGAATTAATGCCCGTCCTAATAAAAAACCGATAATGGCTAAAGAGATACCTTTCTTTATGAATATATCTTCCGTCTTCGTTTGCAGTTGTTGGATCCAGTTGATGGCCCCTGCCTTCGCTTCTTTTAACTGAACATCTCCAAGAGGTTCCATCATAGGTCTTTCCACTTTTTCCATTTCAACACCCCATTCATATTAGTGATTTTAATTATAAAGAGGGCTTGTTTATTTTTTTGTCAGAATTTTATAAGAGGATAAGAAAAACGTTCGACGAAATTCTTCTTGAACAATCATTTGTATACAGGTTTTTGTACCTTTTTTTTCAATACAGAAACAGGCGTTCTTTTTTTTTTGAAGAAAAGCAAAGTTTTTAGGTTATTTTTGCGGAAAATAACACGAATAAATAATAAGGAAATGGAAACCGACAAACTTTATTTTTTTTGTTGACATTTTTCCTTCACGAATGTAAGATATAACTTGTGCTTCAGTAGCACTTACCATTATGGCGGCGTAGCTCAGCTGGCTAGAGCGTACGGTTCATACCCGTGAGGTCGGGGGTTCGATCCCCTCTGCCGCTATCTTTTTCTATTAAAATCACGGCCCGTTGGTCAAGCGGTTAAGACACCGCCCTTTCACGGCGGTAACACGGGTTCGAATCCCGTACGGGTCATCATATACACCGAAAGCGCCTTGTACACTTATCCGAATAAGTGTACAGAGGCGCTTTTTATTGTCGTTTGAAGGTTTTATTACCATAAGTAAAGCCTTATATAATTAAAAGAAGACAAGCCAGCAAGCTTGCCTTTATCTACACTATGAATAATTTCACAGGAAAATTAGCTAAACTATTACTTTCAGCAGCAGTTTTTATCCGCGTCTTCCTCCTCGACCTCCCCGTTTCGTTTCGGTGCTACGTTTAAGGGTCGTTAAGCGGTCTTCACTATCTTTTAAGAATTTAGCCATTTTTTGCTCAAAGTTTTCCTTGGGTTGGAAACTGTTACCTTTCGAGCGGAAGTCTTTGGAACGGCTGTCATTCCCTCTTCCTTGGCGCGGACGTGGTGTGTATGCAGGTTTTTGCTCAGCTTCAGGACGGTCTATCGCTTTTTTTATGGACAAGCCAATCTTGCCATCTTTCACATTGATGACTTTCACCTCGACTGTATCGCCCACTTTTAAATGATCATTAATATCTTTGACATAGTTATCAGCCACTTCACTGATATGGACAAGACCGGTTGAACCTTGAGGGAGCTCTACAAATGCACCAAAATTAGTTATGCCTGTTACTTTACCTTGTAACTTGCTGCCTACTTCGATTGACATAAAAAAAATGTTCCTCCTTAGAAATGTTAAAAAATCTCTTCACTCTATATTATAACGAAAGTAAAAAAACAGTGTCAATATTAGTCACTATCTTCCTTCCCTTTTGGAAGGGTAAAAATGATTTCACCTTTTTCAGATAAGAAATAATCCCGTCTGGCTATTTTCGCTATATAGTCATCGTCATTAAGCTTTACGATTTCTTCTTTAAGAAGGGTCTCGTCCTTTTCTAATTTAGCTAACTTACCCTTCAATTCTTTCTTCTGTTGAATTTTCTCATCAAGTGCAACATTTTGCGTTAGAAGGGTGGGAACAGCCAAAATCAAAAAGACAGCGGCGAAAACTGAGTAAAGTGTCAATCTACGCATTAGACCACGCTTCTTTTTTTCTACTGTTTGTACTTTTTTCTCTTGTTGAGCGACGTAGGGATTTTCTATTTTTGCCACTTTCCTTTTACCAAGGCTACTCATGTATTATCGCTCCTCATTTCTTTTTAGTTCTCCATCTATTTAGCGTTCTATTTATAGAATTCTTTATTTTCAATAAAATCCCTTTTCCTTTATTATAAAACTTCCCGACGTTTTTCGTAACAAAAACCGGCAATAAATTCCATATATAGGTCAGAATCCATTTTAATGGCCTCCAGAAAATATTTAAAATAAAGAGAAGTATTTTCCCCGCCCATTTTAGTAATGCTAAAACGAACTTACCTATCCCGATAATAATGGCTATTACAGATACTATTAACCATTTTATCGGAAGAAATATCAGCATTTGAACCGCATCAGTTATAAATCTCGCCAACTTTATCACCAGTATTATCAAAAGCTCTAAAAAACGTTGATAGAACCCTTTGAAAAGTGCTTGATAAGCTGAAAAACCGCATAATAAGGCCAAAAATAAATAGAGGCGAAATTCTCCCTCATTCACTAAAAACAAAACATAAAAAATAAGGAGACCCTGAATGATCCAGAAAAGGAAATCATGGATGAATACAATCCACCTTTTCCTTTCTGAACGCTTCAGGAACCGGCTATACGTATCCAGGGCAGCCCCAAAGGCACTGCCCATGCCTATCATCGCAAGCAACGTATAAAATTGGGTCGTTAAGGTCATTTGAACAATTTGCCAAAGAAGCCTTTAGCCTTCTCCCCTGATTGCTCATCTAAATAAACGAGGTCGAAAATCTTTCCCTTAATGGAAACGATGCCTTTATCAACGTCTAAATTCTTCATTTGCAAGTTTTGGCCTCGGATAGATAAGAATCCCATTGATGTTTCTAGCAAAAACTCTTCATTATCAAAGCTTTCCACTTGTTTGACACCGGTAATATCAAGTAAACGGCGGCCTTTCATCGTTACATCATGCTCTTGGATCGTTCCCTTTGTGTAACCAGCATTCGGATCAATATATTGGCTCATTTTTTCATCCCTCACAGTACCACTGATTTTGTACAAGTGTATGTCCGTAAGAAGGGAATTAGAACCAAGCCTGTCCTTACTCCTCTGCTAGCTTCTCTTCCTTTATGATGGAATACATATCTGCAGCCGCTTCTTTTTTCGTCGTTTCTTGAATTTTATCGACTCGCACAGTAACCAGCTTTTGACCGAATCGTACAGTTAATTCATCACCATCTTTAACACTCGAACTTGCTTTTGCCTGTTGTCCGTTAATCGTGATTCTCCCTTTATCCGCAACTTCCTTCGCAAGTGTGCGGCGTTTGATCAACCTTGAAACTTTTAGGAATTTATCCAATCTCATCGACATTCAAATCTCTCCCTTAATTAAAGTCCTTTAGCTTTTGCCTCATCCCAATATGAATCCAGTTCTTCTAATGTATAATCCTCAAACTTTTTGTCTGCCCTTTGAATGCTCTCTTCTATATATGTAAAACGCTGGTGAAATTTCTGGTTTGCTTTGTAGACGGCTTCTTCTGCTTGTATGTCATAATATCGTGAAATGTTGACAAGCGCAAAAAAGAGGTCGCCCAGCTCTGATTTAATTCTTTCGACATCCCGATTCGGGCTTAATATTTCCTCTTCTAATTCCTGCACTTCTTCTATAACCTTTTTCCACGCTTCGGAAACCTCATCCCAATCAAATCCAACCTTCGCAGCCCTTTTTTGGTACTCTTCTGCCCGAATTAAGTTTGGCAGCGATTTCTCAATACCATCCAGAATGGAAATTGAAGCCTTTGTTTCGCTCCCTTTCTCATCTTCTTTGATTTTCTGCCAGTTCACTAATACATCTTCCTCGCCATTCACCTCAACATCCCCGAACACATGAGGGTGGCGCCGAATCATTTTTGCAGTAATGCCTTCAATCACATCATCCACCGTGAACATTCCCTCATCTTCGCCGATTTGAGAATGAAGCATCACCTGAAGGAGTACATCCCCAAGTTCACCAACCATGCCCTCATCGTCCTCTTCATCTATGGAATCAATAAGCTCGTATGCCTCTTCTATTAAATATTTCTTCAAGCTTTCATGAGTCTGTTTCTTATCCCAAGGGCATCCGCCAGGACCTCTAAGTTCTGCAATGACCTGCCGCAATTTAGAAAACTCCCGATACCGTAACGCTTCTTCTCTAACAGGCGGGACATAAACACTCGTCAAGTTACTTAACTCCATCTGACGGTCGAGTTCGAACAGTGCGCACTTTGTCACTTTTTCCTGACTGCTGCCTGCCGCTGTGACGATATATACCTCGTAGTCATCCGGAAGCTTTTCCATTAAAGTCAACTTCACATTGGACGCGCTGAAAGCATCATACACCTGCCCGATTATCATGTGCTGGGTAATGTGCAAATCATCCGGAGAAAGATCTGTACCATCCAAAAGCTGGAACCCTTCAATCGGATCGATCTGAACAGCCTGAAACAAGGGATCAAGAAAACTTTGACCGCCTTCTAGCTTAATGGCTATTCCAAGAGACGGACCCTCTTCGAGCAAAAGCTGAACCGTTTTTTCCGCAACCATTGGATGCCCCGGAACCGCGTAAAGAACGGAACGGCTTGAAGCCTCCTGTAATAGTGTTTCAGCAATCTCTTCATATACCGCTTCAAATTGGTCGTGCTTTTCATATATCTCGTCAAATGCCGTGAAATTGATGCCTTCCCTTTTCAAATCCCCGATTACAGGATGATCTATCGTTCTGACGAAGCATTGTTCAGTTTGTGTCAATTTTTTATAAATCCCTAGCGGAAGCTGATCTAAATCTCCTGCACCAAGGCCTATTATCGTAATCTCATTCATCTCGTATACTCCTATTCGTTATTATAAATCGTTTAAGCTTTGATCCAGCAGGTATAAGTGAAAGTTCTTCTTCACCAAATAAACCTGCACGAATGGCGGTCATCACAAAAACGGCTGCACCGATCCCTACACCGATCAGTGCTTGGATCGTAGCTAACATTCGGCTCTCACCTGAAAACATCAATTGGAATAAGGCATTGAATAAAAGAACCGCCGTACCCATGTAAACCGTACTCTTCAAAATTATTAACAGGTACTTCCTTTCAATTAATGTCTTTTTAATATGTACTCTCAATACCGTATAAAATAATGCAGTCATGATCATAAATGCAAGTACGGTTGCCGAGGCTGCTCCCGCGGTTTTGTAATGGGGCACAAGAACAAGGTTCAAAGCCCACTTGCTACCCACCCCTATAATCGTAATGATCACCGGCACAAACGAGTAACCTAAACTTTGAAGCACTGCCGCTTCTGCCATTATGATGGATGTGAATAAAATCGATAAGGAGAAAATTGCTAAAGTAATTGTTCCTTTGGCATCCGTGAACAGCATTTGATTGACCGGCTTAATCGTTACTAACAGTCCAATCGCAGCAGCAAGTCCAATTGTCGTACTTACACGCAGCGCCAATTTAATCTTATTGAGTAATTCTTGTTCACTTTTCTTCTTAACAAATCCAGATATTACAGGTACAAGCGCCAATGCAAAAGAATTAGCCACGACTGTCCCTAGCTGAAGCAATGGCTGTCCACGGTCATATACCCCTTTCCATTCTTTAGCTTCCTTTTCCCCCATCCCCGTATCCCTTAGTAGCGAATACAGGTGCAGTGAATCAACAAACTGAAACAAGATAAGGATCAAGCCAGTTATGCAAAATGCCAACCCTTGAAAAACCAGGACTTTGGAAATCTTGATGAAATTTACCGGTTTGATATTCATTCGTAAAAAAAGCTTCCATTCTTCTTTTAAAATTACGAAAACAATAAGCAGTACCAGGCCAGTTATGCCGCCAGTAATCGAACCGAAAACCGCCCCCTTACCGACCACATAATGAGAGTAGCCCTGATTCACGAATATTGTGGAAAGCACCAGTATCGTCAATACACGGATACATTGTTCAGCGACCTGCGAACTCGCCGTAGGTATCATGTCGTTTATTCCTTGAAAATACCCTCTTAATACGGATGAAATCGGCATTAATAAATAGGAATAGGCAGTGATTCTTAGCAGACTGGCTAAATTCGGATCCTTCATCCATCCGGCAATCCAATCTGCGCCAAGAAACAGTGCAGCAAACATCATGATTCCTATCGAACTTAAGACGACGAATGAGGTGACTAAAATGTCCTTGACCGCAAAATCATTTTTTGAGGACTCCCGCTCTGCGATCAATTTGGATATGACAACAGGGAAGCCAAGTGTTGATAATGTAAAAGCAACACCGTAGAAGGGATATACCTGCTGATAGATATAAAACCCGATGTCGCCTGCTATGTTCTGATAAGGTATGCGATATGCCGCGCTCAAAACTTTAACGATAATAGCTGCTACGCTCAGGATCAGCGCACCTCGAAAAAGTTCATTTGAAGTTTTATTAGGCTTTTCAGCCATTCTTTTTCCCCTTTTCACTCATATGTGGTAGTTATTATAGCATAATTCAAGTGGTTAATTTTCATTTGTAACCATACTGTTAATTAATTCCCATATTCACCTCGAGAAAATACTCCTCCTTTTTATTGTCCTCCCCAATCCGTTTAATAAAGAGCAAAAAGGGCAGCGATTGCTGCCCTTTCCACATCTAAAAATATAATGGCATGTCCAAACTTACTGTTCCATTTGTCTAGCTAGAAAACTTGCTGCTGTTTCAACCGATTTCTGTTCCACTTCTCCAATTGTACCTTCTTTAGAGAAAATCAAGACGGCACCAATCGGGTCGCCACTCGCAATGATCGGAGCTGCAGTATATGATTGGACCTCTTCGTCATTTGAATCAACGAAGGATATTTGTCCATTCGGAGATTCCAAAACAGGATTTCTTTCTTCCATGATTTTTTCCACTAGTTCACTAACGCTTTTATTTAAGTATTCTTTTTTGGAGCCACCTGCCACTGCAATGTAAGTATCCCTGTCACAAATCATAACTGGGTTTCCAAGGCTATCATAAAGTGCTTCTGCATATTCTCTTGCAAAATCGCCTAATTCACTAATAGGAGAATATTTCTTTAAGATGACTTCTCCGTCTCTGTCTACAAAGATTTCCAATGGATCCCCTTCACGAATACGGAGGGTCCTTCGAATTTCTTTCGGGATGACGACTCTTCCTAAATCATCAATTCGGCGAACGATACCAGTTGCTTTCATCTAATGTTGCCTCACTTTCATCTAATTGATTTGATAAATCCTCTTTTTGTAGCAAAATCATCACCAGCTATTGTACTTAGTATTTTTCTAATGGTAAGTTCTATGCACTTTGAAAAAATTTTTCTTTTCGTTGCACTCTTTTACCATGGTATCTCAAAAAACATTTCTTCAAGAGGATAATCATTCACTTTTAGTTCTTTGTGGCTTGAGTCTCTTTTTTTACATGCTGTAAGCCCTTGGCCATCTCAAATAGGATATTAAGCCATTTGCTTTGTTCTACGCCTTTTATGTGCAGGACCAGCTTCATTCGATTGCCGTCCATGCCAAAGCCAACCATACGGCCATACTTCGATCCCAGCTCAAACACCTTTTGTCCATCCACATCGCTGCTTGCCTTTTCCCTAATAAGAATGCTGATTTCCTGCTTCAATTGTTTAATGCTTTCAATTCCAGCTTTTTCAGCATATACCTTCATCTCGGCGATCATGAATAGATAGGCGACTTCTTCGGGATACTCTCCGAAACGATCGAGCATTTCATCTTGTAATTCTTCCACTTCTTCAAGTGAGGTAATGCCCCTGAACCTTTTATACATTTCTATTTTCTGATGTCCATCCATTATGTAGGCATCAGGTATATATGCATCCACTTCAACGTCAATTTCAAGGGTGTTCTTTTCTTCGACTGGTTGATCATTACGTTTTGCATCCACCGCTTCTTTCAACATTTGTGAGTACAAATCAAAACCAACCGAATCGATGAAGCCGTGTTGTTGAGCCCCTAGAATATTTCCAGCTCCCCTGATGGATAAATCACGCATCGCAATTTTGAACCCTGAACCCAATTCTGTAAATTCCTTAATGGATTGGAGACGTTTTTCTGCGACTTCCGTCAATACTTTATCTTTCCTATAAGTAAAGAATGCATATGCCACCCGATTGGATCGCCCTACACGGCCACGTAGCTGATAGAGCTGCGAAAGTCCCATTCTATCTGCTTCATTCACTATTAGTGTATTTACATTCGGGATATCGACACCTGTCTCAATAATGGTTGTACTTACCAAAACATCGTATTCACCCTCTAAAAAGCCAAACATGACGGCTTCCAGCTCTTGCTCTGACATTTGCCCATGAGCAAATGTCACACGGGCATCGGGTACTAACATGGAAATTTCTTCTGCTTTTCTTGCTATATCCTCTACCCGATTGTATAGGAAATAAACCTGGCCATCCCTGGCCAACTCCCGTTCTATCGCTTCCGTTACCAACGAGCCATTATACTCCATCACATAAGTTTGAATCGGGAAGCGATTCTCAGGAGGTGTTTCGATAACGGACAAGTCCCTCACGCCCAACATGGACATATGAAGGGTCCTTGGAATCGGCGTCGCAGTCAAAGTCAGTACATCCACATTTGTTTTTAACCGTTTGATCTTCTCCTTATGTGTAACGCCAAAGCGCTGTTCTTCATCTATGATAAGCAATCCCAAATCGCGGTACACGATATCTTTGGATAAAATCCTATGCGTGCCTACCACAATATCCACCGTGCCGGCCTTCAATCCTTTAATCGTCTCCGTTTGCTGTTTTTTACTCCGGAAACGGCTCATATGACCAATCGAAATGGGATAATCCTGAAAACGCTCCCTTAATGTTTCATAATGCTGCTGGGCGAGGATTGTGGTCGGAACAAGAAAGGCAACTTGCTTGCCATCCATAATGGCCTTAAAAGCGGCACGGATGGCCACCTCAGTCTTCCCATATCCGACATCGCCGCATAATAAACGATCCATCGGCCGTTCCCGTTCCATATCCTTTTTGATTTCGACTATAGAACGTAATTGATCTTCCGTTTCATTATAAGCAAATGAAGTTTCGAACTCTCTCTGCATATCACCATCAGGTGAAAAAGCATAGCCCTTTGCCGCTTCCCTTTCTGCATATAACTTGATTAAATCATCAGCAATGTTTTCAACTGATGATTGAACCTTGCTTTTGACACGTTTCCATTCCGTTCCGCCTAGCTTATATAGCTTCGGTTCTTTCCCTTCTGAACCGACATATTTTTGGACAAGATCAATTTGGTCAACAGGAACATACAATTTGTCATCCGCTTGATAACGAATATTCAGGTAATCTTTATGGACCCCATTTATCGTAAGGGTTTCAATCCCTAAATATTTCCCGATACCATGGTTAACATGAACGACATAGTCACCGATCTTAAGTTCGGAATAACTCTTGATTCGCTCCGCATTCGATAGTTTCTGTCTCCGTGTCGATTTCTTTGACTTCTTATTAAACAATTCCGTTTCCGTAATGATACAGAATTTCTGCATGGGTAATTCAAAGCCGCTATTTAAACTGCCGCGTAAAATCTGTACTTTACCTGGAAGAATGCTGTTCGCATCAAACAGTTCTGCGGCCTCTATATCATAATCGGCTAAAACCGAATGCAGTTTTTTTACCCGTTCATCATCCTGTCCAAGTATGACGACTGTAAATTTCCCTTTTTTCCACCGTTCCAGTTCAGCTTTGAACACATTCATCTGGCCGTGGAAATTTTGCATTTGTTTACTGGCAAAATTCAGGATATTCTGAGGATTCGTATGCGGTACATGCCGTAAAAATAATGAAAGGTATACAAACGGCCTGCTGGATTTCATTATTAATTCCTGCATGGGATGAGCCAACTTTATGTCATGGATAATCTGTCCCTGACTTAAAAGGTCAGTGTACCAACCAGCCTCTTCCTTTTCCAAAGAATCATTGATTTCCTGGATTCGACTGATTTCATCTAAGAAAACCAAACCATTTACAGGTAAATAATCTATTAAACTAGCTGGATCTTCATAAGCTAAACTTAAGTATTTAAAAATTTGGTCTGGTTTATTTCCCATTTTCAGCTGCTCAAGTTCATAGCTGATCGTTTGAACCAGTTGTTCCTTGGTTTTCTCATCTTTAAGCTTCTTCAAGCTTTTACTTAATCCACTCTCAAGCCTTGTTATGATTCTTTCGATGTGCTCTGTCTCTAGTAAAGCCTCACTGACGGGACCGATCGTCACTTTCTTGAGTTTCTCGATGGATCGCTGATCTTCGCTTGAAAAGGTCCTTATTGAATCTATTTCGGTATCGAATAATTCAATTCGTATTGGATTAGGTTCCGTGATCGGATAAATATCGATTATACCGCCCCGGATACTGAATTCACCTGGAGAAGCAACCATTTCAGACCGGTTATACCCCATAGCAATGAATTTATTAAGCGTTGGTTCGAGCCCGATGTCTTCCCCTAAATTGAACGTAAGCTGATGCCTCTTCCAAATATCCTTTGAAGGAAGCACACGACGGACCCCGGGAATCGGCGCAATGACAATCCCTTTCTTCCCCTCCGCCCAAAAATTCAATGCCTCTATACGTTGGGCCCTTAATTCCGGACTGGCCACACTCAAATCAGCCGCAATCAATTCATTGGCTGGATATATATATAATTCTTCCTCGGGAATGAAACTGGATAAGTCCTCATGGAATTTTTGTGCTTGCAATAAATTATGGGTAACTAATAAAATCGGCCTATTCGTCTTTTCATATACGGAAGCCAGCAAAAGTGATCTCGAGGAACCTGTCAGACCAGAGACGATTTGTTCCTTAAGCCCTTCATCAATGCCGGCTATTAACGAATGAACATCATCTTGTTTGGAGAACAAGTTTTGCAATCCATTCATTTTCTTTCCCCCCCTCTATAACGTGCGAAAACCATTTGAAACTCTTGTATTTAAACTTGGCCATTAAAACCAAGCGTCCTCTTTATTAACGGTAATTTTCTCATTTTATATGCCCTTGTAAACCAGACAAACGGAAAAATGCTTTGGATTTTGTCCAAAGCCCTCTCCCGCTAATGAATAATATAATCGTTTTCATATAATTCAGGGTTTCTCTGCAGCGATTCATGACAATCTTCACATATCGCCCTTACATGCATATCCCCTTCAGAATCATAAACGATCATCTCTTGTCGCTCTTCATCGGTAAGTTGATTAAAACCTAACTGCTCCGTACTCAGTGAGTGTGCCTCGATTGAGCCCAGTTTAGTTCCGCAATGTCGGCATCGATAATGGAGAGCCATTTCGGTAACCCCCTATTTAAGTAATAGTGTTAGTATGTACAAAAGTAGAGGGGATTTATTCAGCGAAACAGGAAGAATTATTCTTTACTTATATCTACTCTTTGCCTATTGGTTATATTCGTTCATGACCTGTATAAATGGTTTTTCCATCCAGGCTTCACAAGAAGCTGCGCTTTTTTCGATTGTTGCCCCTACATGATCCCATTCCTCAGGAGTAAAACGCCCTAATACATAATCAGGTACTGGAATACGGCCTATCGGGCGGCCAATGCCTATTCTGATTCGATTGAATTCTTGGGTACCCAAATGGGCAATTGAAGATTTTATCCCATTATGACCGCCTGCACTTCCTTTTTGACGAAGGCGAAGCTTCCCTGGAGGCAAATCAAGGTCATCATATATAATGACTACATCCGCGATATCCACCTTAAAGAAATGCATGACTGCCGAAATGGATTCTCCTGATAAATTCATGTAGGTTAAGGGTTTAAGCAATAAAACTTTCTCTCCCTTTACCATTCCCACACCATAGATCCCCTTATGTTTTGCTTGGTCGAGTGGGATCGACCATTTTCTGGATAACTCATCTATTACTTCAAATCCGACGTTATGCCGGGTTTTTTCGTATTGTTTACCTGGGTTCCCTAACCCTACAATAATTTTCATGATTCACACTCCGTCATTACGGTTATTTAGGGAGTTACGTTGGGACGAAGTTTTTTCCAAGATCATTGACCTTAGAAAAATAGTACCCTAATTTCAAGCTGGACTGCAAGCGACCGGAGAACTAATTAGAAATAAACACTAATTAAAGGAATCAATTCCTAAAAATGGCACAGTTTGAATAAACGCATCCAGAGATTGAAAAGACGTAACTCATTAAGAGCTACGCCTATTATATCATGATTCACTTGTTTAATCCCGGCATCATGACTCTGGTGACGCTTTTGTCTCCCTGCCCTCTGCATTTTCAGGGATACCTCCATCTTGCTGTTCACCTGTACCTATTTCCTCTTCCTGACGAGGAGCCAAAACAGATGCAACAACTTCTTCACCATCATTGTCGATAGTAACTTGCTGATTCGTTTCGATATCAGATATGTAGATTGTATCCCCTACCTGTAGTTCGGTAACGTCAACGTCGATGGATTCAGGAATGTCATTAGGTTTAGCCGTCACCGTCACTTCATGAAGAGACTGCTGAAGGACACCACCGTCTTTAACGCCTTTACAAACACCGACAAGGTTAATGCGAACTTGTGCCTGTAATTGAGCGGACATATCTACAATTAAAAAGTCTGCATGATAAATGAAGTTCTTTATAGGATCCTTTTGATAGTCAGAGAGCATAACTTTATAACTCGTTCCTTCCAAGTCCAAAGAAATGATACCATTACGGCCTATTTCCTTTATTGTCTTTTGAAGTTCAATATTATTGACCGAAATGGCTGTACTGTCATTTTGATTGCCATATACTATCGCAGGGATTTCGCCGCTTTCCCTCAAATTCCTTAAATTGGACTGTTTTAAATCCGTACGTTCCTTTGCAGCTAATAAATTACTCATACATCCTCCGCCTTCCTAATTATAAATTACAAGTTTCTCTATATTTAACATTTCCCTAAATGGCGGGGCATTAAACATGAAAGGTAGAAACTGAAGGCTACAATAACAGTATAAACATATGGTAAACAAAGGAATTTCCTGTAAAAAACTTTTTCATTCTTTTTTTTTGGTTTAAGCGTGAATCGCTTTGTTTTCCATTTTGCCCCTAACTTGCATGACTCTGTTAAGTATTTGGACAGCTACTCTTGAATATTGTCGTTTGCCGTGGTCTCGGCAGATTGATTTCCTTATTCATGACCCCTTTTCCGATTAATAGGACTAGGTCTTAAAAGCAGTACGGCTTCTGCAGTATTTGTAACAAGCGAGGCAGTCAAGTAGTCCTTTTTCCTCTATCGTTCTTCAATCAGCTTTAGATGCCAATCCTCGTCAAAGCATACCAAGAGGTGAGAGCAGTTTCCTCCAAAGCTTTTGACGAACATCAAAGCCTTTATTCAAACCAACCTTCTTCCCCTTAATCTTTCACATTTTTTAATGGGTGATTCTTTTGCACGACGATAGCCTCTCCTGAAGGGTTTGCTGGCTGTTTAGCCATATAGACAAGTGAAGCTTTGGCTGCCTGTCCAAATATCGGTGGCGCCTCCCCTGTAAGCCCAAAATCAGGCTGGACATTCAAGGTTTCAAGTAGCCGGGGTTCTGCTGGAGTCCAATCGACGGTATATCCCATATGTTTTAAATGCGTTTCCAGTTCCCCTGTTGATTTTTAAAGATTAACGACCCGAATTTTTGATAACCGATTCGAATGGCATTATCCGACCCTTTCGTTTTTTGGAACTGTTTTTTCCTCCCCGCATATGCACTTAATATCAGCATGAGGATGCTCGCCACACATTTCATTCACACCCTTCTTGAACTATTTATCTAAAATAAAAGGCTCCTTTTCTTCACCAATATGACAGTAGGGCAAAAAACGCCTAATGTTCCATGGGAATTGAAAAGGAGCCTTCGGTAGTCCGGTCGGCGTTCAGTTGTATGACCTACTTAACTATGAATTAATTATTTTCGAAAGAATGGTTTGAACCAAAACACGACGAGCCCAAAGGCCCGCCGTGTTTTGGTTACTTTATTGTTATCAATCGAATAATGTGCTGACTGATTGTTCCTCATGGACACGAATAATTGCCTCTGCAATCAACGGTGCTACAGAAAGTCCCACAATTTTATCGATTTTCTTATCTTCGGATAGGGCAATCGAGTTAGTTACGACCAATTCCTTGATTGTTGAATTTTGAATCCTTTCGATGGCAGGACCTGAAAGGACCGGATGTGTACAACAAGCATAAACTGCTTTAGCACCATTCTCTACAAGTGCATTGGCCGCTAGTGTAATAGTACCTGCAGTATCGATGATGTCATCAATCAGGATAGCTGTCTTCCCTTCAATATTACCTATGATGTTCATGACTTCAGCCACGTTCGGTCTTGGGCGGCGCTTATCGATAATGGCAATCGGTGCTTTTAGGCGATCTGCCATTTTACGTGCACGTGTTACACCACCATGATCAGGAGAAACGATGACGATATCACTTAAATCTTTTTCTTTGAAGAAATCCGCTAAGATCGGAACAGCTACAAGGTGATCAATCAGAATATCGAAGAAACCTTGAATTTGTGGCGCGTGAAGATCTAATGTAATTACACGGTGGGCACCAGCTGTCTCTAAAAGATTAGCAACTAGTTTAGCTGTAATTGGTTCACGCGCACGCGCTTTACGATCTTGTCGGGCATAACCGTAATATGGCATTACGATATTGATCGTTTTAGCTGAAGCACGTTTAAGAGCATCGATCATAATTAAAAGTTCCATTAAATTTTCATTGACTGGCTGACTTGTTGATTGGATTACGTAAACGTCACAGCCACGAATACTTTCTTCAATATTAATCTGAACTTCACCGTCACTGAAACTTGTTACGCTACATTTTCCAAGCTCAACACCGATTGCAGCAGCAATTTCTTGAGCTAAATCGAAGTTTGAATTTAAAGAGAATACTTTTAAATTAGGATCTAAATACTGATTTGACATGTTGACCTCCGTCGGTTATTTATTAAATTTCAATTTCTTGACATAATCTTCTTTATTAACTTGACGAGCCCGAGCAACGGATAGAGCTTCCTGCGGTACATCTTGAGTGATGGTTGACCCTGCAGCTACATATGCACCTTCTCCTATCGTCACAGGTGCAACAAGATTAGAATTGCAGCCTATGAAGACATTGTCTTCAATCTTCGTCAAATGTTTATTTTCCCCGTCATAATTCACGGTAATAGATCCGCAGCCTATATTAACATTCTCCCCAACCTCTGCATCGCCAATATAACTCAAATGGGAGGCCTTGCTTCCTTTGCCAAAAACGGTCTTTTTAATTTCTACAAAATTACCGATTTTAACGAAATCCTGAATATCTGATTGAGGTCTAACATGTGCAAAAGGACCGATTTTAACAGAACTTCCAATACTGCTTTCGTGTACAACCGATTGGAGGATTTCCGTTCCATCACCAATTTCACAATTTTTGATTTCCGTATTCGGGCCAATCAAACAATCCTGCCCGATAATACTATTTCCTTTTATGCATGACCCAGGATTAATGACCGTATCCTGTCCGATCTGCACATCCGCTTCAATGAACGTAGTAAGAGGATCGATGATTGTTACGCCATTCCTCATATGCGATTCATTGATGCGTTTCCGTAAAATTTGCTCAGCCTGCGATAAAGCCACTCGGTCATTTACACCTAATGTCTCCTCGAAGTCACTTGATTGGAAGGCCGTCACCACTTCGCCTTCTTGTTTTAAAATTTCAATAACATCCGGTAAGTAATATTCTCCCTGGACATTTTCATTTGAAACTTTTTTCAGCGCGCTAAATAATGCTTGGTTATCGAAGCAATATGTTCCGGTATTTATTTCCTTAACATATTTTTCTTCATCAGTGGCATCCTTATGCTCGACGATTTTTTCTACAAGTCCGCCTCCACCGCGAAGGACCCTTCCATAGCCAGCAGGGTTATCTGCATATGCTGTTAAGATTGTTGCTTTCGCCTGACTCTGCTCATGCAATGCTATAAGCTCTTTCATCGTTTCTGCTTTGATCAAAGGCGTATCACCACAAATAACAAGGGTCGTTCCACTTTTATCGGATAAAACGCTTTCCGCTTGCATTACAGCATGTGCCGTACCTAATTGCTGATCTTGTAAGGCATACTCGCATGAATCACCAAGTTGTTCTTGAACTTTTTCAGCTCCATGGCCGATAACTGTTACAATATCTTCTATTTGAAGTTGATTGACTTGATCGATGACATGTTGTACCATTGGTTTTCCGCAAACAGGGTGTAAAACCTTATAAAGCTTAGATTTCATCCTAGTACCTTGCCCAGCGGCCAATATTATTGCATAGCGATTACTCATAACAGGCCTCCATTTTCACCTTTTTATCCACTGAAAATATTATCTCAAATAGTGATTCTTTTCAAGGTAACAATTAAAAGTACATATAATTGTCAACCGCAAAGGTAAATTTTCGCAGCCTTAAAAACGTTTTTATTGGTCCTTTTAGTCTTCTTTTAAATCATTCAAGTAAGAATAATATGCCTGATTCATGTTAAATTCATTATTGGCATAATACAGAAACCATGTCTTCTCCCCTTTATAACACAAGCTACCCTCATTATCCCAAAACACTACCCTGATCGCATTATGCCCTATGTACATGCCTTTAGGAACCACTGCATCCTTTGTTAATGCCCATTCCGAAACTCAGTTACAGATCCATTTCATATTCAGGTTATTAGAGGTATAGTAAACTCCGTTAATGCAATTCTGTCCATCCCGCTTTTTTGGGGAGGCAATATAAGGATAAATAAAAAAGGTTTAAAAAATAAAAAAGTCGGGTACTTAAACCTTTGAAGATAGCACCGTGATCATTACACTATCTGCCAAATTAAACAGATTCCTGTCTGAAAAGGGGATAAGTTCTAAACTTATCATTTCCGAATAAAATAAAAAAGAGCACTACTTATGAAGTAGGCTCTAGGTGCACGAATTATAAATTTAAAGTTTTAAGGCAAGGTTAATTAAGAAGCTCCTGCTCCAGCTTCCTCTAATTCAGTTTCAAGTTCTCCCAATCGATGATATTCTGTCAAGACAGCTTCTTGAATTTTCCCGCGTGTCGAGGAATTGATTGGATGAGCGATATCCCGGAATTCTCCATCTGGAGTTCGTTTACTTGGCATAGCTACAAATAAACCATTGTTTCCGTCGATTACACGAATATCATGAACCACAAATTCATTATCCAGTGTAATTGATGCGATAGCTCTCATACGACCATCCGTATTCACACGGCGTAATCTTACGTCAGTTACTTCCATTTAAGCTCACCATCCCTTTTTGTTGTTGTTAAAACTTAAAGTACATATTCAACAAAAAAACGTGAACTCCTTCTATTATCTGTAAGTTTTTTAGAAAATTCAGCCTAGTTTTCAAAAATACTAAAAATCACCCTTATATTACAGGGAAATTGCCCATTGAAAATTCCCTTTAAAAAAATTCACAAAAAAACGCCCGTTTATTTAACGAGCGCAACCACTTCTATTTCCACTAGTGCATCTTTAGGAAGCCTGGCAACCTCTACACAAGAGCGAGCAGGTTTGTGACTTGAAAAATATTCTCCGTATATTTCATTAATCGAACCGAAATCGTCCATGCTTTTAATGAATACCGTAGCTTTAATGACAGTTTCCAATGAGGCTCCCGCTTCTTTCAATACAGCTTGGAGATTTTTAAAGACCTGGTGTGTCTGTTCCTTAACATTCCCTGTTACCATCTCACCAGAAGCAGTAAGAGGGATTTGTCCTGAACTGAAAAATAACTTATCCACGATCACGCCTTGTGAATATGGGCCGATCGCTGCCGGTGCTTCATCCGTATGTATCGTTTTCATGAAATGATTCCCCCTATTCCTTTTGCGAAAAATAATTCCCACGACTGACATTGATTTTTTTGTCTCTTTCGACCACCTGGGTCAACTTGATCAGTGAAACATAGTCCTCGACAAGACATTCTTCAGTATGTTCGGATTCGACCAGCACCGCAATTCCGGCAACTGTTGCCTTAAATTCATCCAATAAACTGACCATACCATTAATGGTACCCCCAGCCTTCATGAAATCATCTACAATTAATACATTCGAACCCTCAACCAAGCTTCTTTTAGAGAGTACCATCGTCTGAATCCTCTTTGAAGAGCCTGAAACATAATTGATGCTCACTGTAGAACCTTCCGTTACTTTATTATTCCTACTTACAATGACAACTGGAACATTCAAATAATTTGCCACGGCGTATGCTAATGATATCCCTTTAGTTGCCATTGTCATAATGACAGAGACATTTTTCTTGGCATACATTGAAGCGATTATCCTTCCAACCTTATTCACGGTTTGTGGATGACCTAATATGTCTGTCATATATAGATAGCCGCCAGGAAGTAACCTTTCGGGACTAGCGATCGTATCGCATAATCCGTCAATGAAGGTATTGACTTCAGCTTCCTTGATGGAAACAATATACTTCACTCCACCTGCTGCACCTGGAACAGTTGTTAAAGAACCTATCCCGCGTTGTTCAAAGGTATCTTTGATGATTGTCAAATCTTCACTGATCGAGGATTTTGCCGAACTATACCTTTCAGCAAAATAAGTCAGCGAAACAAGTTCCCCTGGATGTTCTAATAAATAATTGGTCATATCGACTAGCCTCTCGCTGCGACGAAATTTCATTGAGACACCCCCTTTGTGAATTCCGAATATTATATAGCAACTATACCACTAATGTACGTTTCTATTCAAGATTGTTTCGATCACCTAATAAGCGGACCGCATAGACTTGATCACAAAATCCCCGAAGTCCATTATAAATTCTTTGCATCCGCGAATCATGCTCCACCAAACCAAAAACGGTCGGACCACTTCCGCTCATCAAGACCGAATCTGCTCCAAATGTTTTCATTTGATCTTTAATATTCGCAACCTCTGGGTATAACTGCAATGTCACTTGTTCTAGAACATTGCCCAAACCCTGACATACATCGTGATAATTATTTTCCTTAATAGCCGAAATCATTCCAGGTACATCTGGGTGATCCATTTTAGCAATTTGGAGCCTTTTGTATATATCAGCAGTCGAAACGCCGATTGTCGGTTTGGCCAAGATGACCCAGCATTTTGGCGGTGCAGGGAGATGCGTGATTTTTTCGCCGCGCCCTCTTGCCAATGCCGTTCCTCCATACACACAAAATGAAACATCAGAGCCAATTTCAGCTCCTATTTCCGCAAGTTCATCCATGGAAAGACCAAGCTTCCACAGTCTATTTAAGCCTCTCAAGGTAGCTGCAGCATCACTGCTTCCACCAGCAAGTCCAGCAGCTACAGGTATATTTTTCTCTATGGTTATAGAAACACCTTTATTGATACCAAAACGTTCCTTTAGAATAAATGCGGCTTGATAAGCTAAATTCCGGTGATCATCCGGAACAAATCGATTATGGGATAGAATTTGAATATGATTTCCCTTAATTTCCTTTAGTTCAATTCTATCGGCAAGGTCGACTGTCGTCATGATCATTTCCACCTCATGATACCCATCAGGCCGTTTGAAAAGCACATCCAAAGCCAAATTGATTTTAGCCGGGGCTTTTTCCATAAGCTTCAATATGTCCACCTACTTTAACGTTCTTAAAAGTTCTTGTCCTATTCTATCATATTTGTTTATATTCTAAAGGTTTTTTCACCGTAATTTCAATGTAATGAGGCTAAGATGACCTTTAGAGGAGAATAGACACATGTAGGTACATGGGAGATCAACTCATTCCTGCTTCCCAAAAGACTTGCTACATATCCATATATAGCATTTACCGATACATAAAAAAACCAGACTCCTTATCTACAATGTAAGCAAAAATGAATAGGGCTATACATTGTATAAAGAGTCTGGCTTCTTTCAGTATGACAGCATGATACAATTAAGTGTTTATCTTACTCTTTGTTCACCAATTGACGTTGCGCTTTTTCGATCGCAAGTTTCACCATGTTTCCTGCGTCCCTGGCCCGGATTCCTCCCCAGCCTTCTTTCTGGACAACATCGTAAAATCCAAGTTCTTTTGCCAATTCCTCTTTAAGATCGGTTGACATAATCCCTTTTTTCCTGCCCAAGCGAAACAACCCCTTTCACATGCTGTCACATGCCTAGTGTTTGCATCATACGCTATTTCATTACATCCTTTTTAAGCCTTTATTGGAGCTCACAGGATATTTTTAAAAAACAAAAAGCAGCAAACAAAAATTGTTCGCTGCCTCGTCTAAGTTAAATCTCTTGTTGTTTGTTTAAAAATGTTAGTTCTACGGTTTCCGTTAAAACATCCGCATAGCTGTAAGATACTCTTTCAAACGCATTTTCGTCTTGGTCGAGCTCAATTACAAAAACAGCCGGATAAGTTTCCGCCAAAGTTCCAAAACGTTCTACAGTCTTTCTTCTTCCACCGTTTGCTTTTAAGAGCAATCTTTTACCTAGGTTTGAATCAAGTGCAGTTTTAATATCAGCTAGAGTTTTTGGCATTTTCGGTCCACCTCACTAAGTTAAGTATATCACAAATTACAAATATACGCAAACAAAATAATAAATTATATCAGCACTTAAAAATGTAGTCAATATATTTTTATCTGAAATCCGGCAAAATCGCGAACAATTTTATTATATCCTGGGAAATGAAAAATTATGTAAACGAACTATTTCATTATTTATTAAGCCGAATTTTCGTAATTTAATCCTCACCTAGTTGCATCACTCAACAAAAACCCTGGTTTTTGTTGAAAATATCCGAATTCTGACACGATAAAAGCAAGCTGCATTCTTTCAAAATGCAGCCCGTTCATTCTTCCTGAAATGGCTTGAAAGGCAACCCTGTCCGCAACACCCCTTTTGTCTCAACTCCCCCTAAGCCCTTCTCTCCCGTTAATGTATTCCGAAGGACATCCCATACATGAAGATGCTCAGAAAAAGGCGTAAAGCTTATCTTTCCGACTATATATACTGGATCGAGAGCATGAATATTTACACGGGAAGGGGAACTTGCAAAATTTGCCCCAGCTTGGATCAGCGATTCAAAGTGAGATTGACATGCCCCGGCAAAGATAATAAGTTGATCTAAATGTGAAACCTTCCTTCTCGCTTCTCTAACTGTCAGTACAAAGTCCTTAGAGTGACGGTAGGCATTGATATCGGACATTGGTCCTTTTGATTTTGAATAAGCATCATGACCGGTGACAACAAGGATATCCGGCCGATAATGGTCCAGTAAACCCCCGATTCTTTGGGGCATTTCCTTTTCATTGCAATAGATGCCGTTGACCGGAATACCGAATTTCTGATATAGATCCATGCATTTCCTTAAGTAAGATGCATCCCCATCAACATGGAGGACCCTACCTGGTATCTGAAAATATTCACCGCTATAACGATAGCCATTACTGGATTGATAGCCGTTTTTTTGTTGTTGCAGCTCCAGATCTTGTGTTAATAAGCGGTCTGATTGTTCTTGAAGTACCTCATTCGACCTTTGCCTATCATTTCTTTCATTATCATTTATGATCATTAAATCTTGAAAAGGTGCATCTGCAATCAGCCGGATATCTTCCCCATAAAGAATTGCTTCACGTCTTCCATTAATATCGCGGATATCGATTACCCGGAACAACACGTCGCATTTATAAGAAACCCGACCAACAATATCGTTTATTTGAATATTCATGGCCCCACCCCATGAGAAGACTTATTTTCAGCCCGCCCTAGTTTATTTTCATTCTTAAGTTATGCGAACCATTCTTGAATGGTGAAAGATGGGGATTGACTACATTTTTGGGTACGTTCCATTCATGTTAGGCCAATTTCAAAAGAAAAAAGCCGGAAGCTGGGAGTGATCCCATTTCCGACTTGAATTTTTACATTTGATTTATTTGAAATTTGGCAATAACGCATCACTCAAGCGTCCAAACTCTTTGATGCTCAGTGTTTCTCCCCGTCTTGACGGATCCACTTCCGAGGCTTCGAGAGCGGCAAGTATTAGTTCTTTTTTCGATTTACCATCTGGAAGCTGACTGGTTAAGTTGTTTAAAATCGTTTTCCGACGCTGTGCAAAGCTCGCCCGGGTCACAATGAAGAAGAAATCCTCATCAAGGACCTCGACGATCGGCTTAACCCGCCTAGTAAGGCGTATTACAGCTGAATCAACATTAGGTTGAGGCATGAATACCGTTTTGGGTACAATCATCACTGTTTCCGCTTCAGTATAATATTGAATGGCGATGGATAAAGAACCGTATTCCTTTGTCCCAGGTTTAGCGGCAATTCGATCAGCCACTTCTTTTTGCAGCATGCATACGATGCCTCTAATGGGCAGGTCCTCAGACAATAGCTTTAAAATGATGGGCGTCGTGACATAGTAAGGCAGATTTGCAACCACCATTAGGTCCGAGAAGCCAGCAAATTCTTCTTCGATGACCTTCTTAACATCAGCTTTTAGTACATCCCCGTGAATGATGTTAACATTGTTATAAGGAGACAGTGTATCCGATAGGATGGGCAATAAACGCTGATCAATCTCAAAGGCCGTAACCTTTTTGCTGCTTTTTGCTAGTTGTTCAGTCAAGGCGCCGATCCCTGGCCCAATTTCGATGGCGCCGCTTTCCTCTGTTAAATTTGCATGTTCGACAATACGTTTCAGGATATTCGTATCGATTAAAAAGTTCTGACCTAAGCTCTTTTTAAAGGAGAATCCGTACTTCTTCAATATATCTTTCGTTCTGACAGGGGTTGCAATATCCTTATTCATTTTTTTCCTCCTGGTTTATCTGTACGATCGCTTCAGCAAAAGCCTCAGTTGATATTTGGAACATTTTTAGCCTTTTATATAACTGTTTACCATTGGTAAACCCGATTTTCAAAATAAATCCAAGTTTTTCCCTTCGCTCCTTGGCACCGGATCCTCCAATTAAACCTGCATCTATTAAATCCTGCTGTGAAATCTCTTCCGAAGCCTCTTCATCCATTAATTGGGCTTCCTTTAAAGCATTACGAATTGCCTCAGGAGAAGCATGTTCCACACCTATCCCTTTCCCTGACTTAGGAAGGGCTTCCTTCTTCGTTAAAAAGGCGTGTTTACAGCCTTTTACTTGTTCTGAAATTATATTCCTGATTTTTTGACCAGGAAAATCAGGGTCTGTGAAAATGATGGCTCCACGTGTCTTTTGTGCCAGCCTCACCTGCTCAATACAGGAATCATTCACAGCGGAACCGTTCGTTTCGATTGTATCAGCATTTACTGCCCTTTTAATCGCTACCGTATCGTCTTTACCCTCTACAACAATAATTTCTTTAATCTTTTTCATGTTTTCCTCCATACAGAAAAGCGCAAGCGCTTTGCTTAGCTCTTGATAAACGCGTTGGACACCCACCCTTTTTCTTTTTAATTTCCAGGATAGGAGTGAATCCAGGTCAACATCTTTATGAAAGTTTAAACGCTTATAATGAAATCTTATGGAATATTAAGTCGTCTATCTTATTAAAACAGTTTTACATGGGCTTTTTCAAGAAGTGGAAAAATAAAACGTCAAAAAGCAGGAGACGAATTCATCTCCTGCGAGAGAAACCTTATTAATCCAATACCCGAATCTTAACTTTCTTTGCACCCCAGCGATAGGCATCACTTTTTGAGGAAAAGAAGACGTCAATTCTATTTCCCTTTATTGCCCCGCCTTTGTCAGCAGCTACTGCATAGCCATAGCCCTCTACATATACTTTCGACCCCATAGGGATTACGCTTGGATCGACAGCAATGATTTTCGCACCCGGACTACTCTTTAGATCTATGCCTGTTGACGTGACACCGGAACAGCCCTTACAACTGGCAGTATAAGCAGTTGATGATACGTATATTTCTTTTCCACTAGTAGAACTAACGTTAGTTAGTCCGCGGGAAGCCTGGGCAACCGTTGTTTTAGTTCCGACCGTTACAACTTTATCCTGCTTTTTATTAACAACTTTTTCTGAAAGTAATTCTCTTTTGACCTCTTTGCCATTCTCTTTAATAACTTCATATTCCTTAGAAATGAGTCCGTCTTTTCCTTCTTTAACAATTTTCTCTTTCCCTTTTGATAAGGAGTCATCTTTTTTAGTTATGACAGCAAAGTCAACTGGTTCTTCCACTACATCGGTGACTTTTTCAATTCGAATTACGTTTACCGTATTCTCAGCTTCAACTTTTTCGGCTAATTCTGGCTCAACCCGATCCAAATCATTGAGTTTTACTCCTTGTTGCTTTAAAAAGTCAGCGACAGTAGTCGAAGTTGACCATACCTTCTTTTCGTCTCCAGCTACCACTAATTTCAGTGAAAAGGCTTTGTCTATGGAAACTTCCATATTGGCATTCAGCTTCGTATTTTTTGAAGGCGTAATCTTATCCTGTTCCTTCACACTCAGATCTTGTTCTTTTAAAAGTTCGTCTACCGTATCGGCAGTGGACCAAACTTTCTCCGCCTTACCATCTTGTACCAAGACAATTTTTTGTGCAGGCTTCCAAACCACCTCTAAATCATCATCAACCGCCGTGTCTCTTGATGGGTGGACATAGTCTGCCGCTTTAACGGTAATCTCTAAATCTTTCAACATATCATTTACAGTAGCAGCGTGTGTCCGCACTACCTCTTTTTTTCCGTCTAGCATTATTGTGACTGTATGCTTTGTTCCTTGATAGATAAGTATTCCCAATGCTGTAGAAACAAGAATCGCACTGCATATGGCAATTGCCATTCTCTTCTTCCCAAAAGGTTTGGGAATAAGGTTTTTCATAGTTTTTAATAGAATGAAAAACTCCTCCTTCCTCCCGGTGATTATATAGACATAGTTATCAAGCTGTCAACCCATTCACTTCTCATTTAGGAAATTACTACCTATTATGCATATCTTATGGTGAAAAGGAAAGGGCGAATTCTCGACATAATAAGCCTAAAATAGGTGTAAGATTTGTAGAAATCTAAAAAAATGCGATTTTGGCTAGCGAATCCCGGGAGATATTGTAAAAAAAGCTGTCAGTTAATGCCGAATAATTTCTTGGCATTTTCGGTTGTTGCCTGGGAAACTTCCTCTATCGTGAGTTGTTTTATTTCTGCGATTTGTTCAGCAACAAGCTTCACATAGGAAGGTTCATTACGCTTTCCTCTATATGGATGTGGAGCCAAGTATGGACAATCAGTTTCAATCAGTAAACGCTCTAAAGGTACGGCCGCCGCTACCTCTTTTGGCTTTTTTGCATTCTTGAAGGTCACAGGGCCACCCAATGAAATATAAAAATTCATATTGATGCATTCCAAAGCTGTTTCTGCACTTCCGCTAAAGCAATGCATGATGCCTCCCACCTCTGATGCCGCTTCCTCCTTTAATATGTTCACGATATCCGCGGTCGCTTCCCGATTATGGATGATGATGGGCAGCCCCACTTTTTTCGCCAATCGGATTTGCTTCCTGAATACCTCCATTTGAACATCTTTAGGTGATTTATCCCAATGATAATCAAGACCCATTTCACCAATAGCTACAACCTTTGGATGATTGGATAACTCCTCGATCCATTGTAAGTCCTTCTCGGTCATATCTATAGCGTCCACTGGATGCCATCCGATTGCGGCATACATGAAATCATAAGTTTCTATTAATTCCATTGCCCTTATAATGGTAGGCTGGTCAAAACCAACAACTACCATATTATTCACTCCTGCTTCCTTAGCTCGTTCTATGACATCATCGAGATCCTCGTTGAATTGTTCTGCATTAACATGTACATGTGTGTCAAATAACATTATTTTTCTTCCTTTCTAGCACTATTTTATAAAAAAATAAAAGTTTTATGTTTCACATTTAGGTAACAAAAAGATTACAAAGGAGCCTATATGCCCAACAAGTAAAAATAGACCTAATAATCAAAACCTGTATAATTTACTTTCTCCAAAAACATAAAGAAAAAAACATAAAAATGTTTCATATGAAACACCTTTATGTTTTCGTGGGTTTATTTCACCTTTGAACCATTTGGAATCGATGAATCTATTGTAGCGACTGAGAGCACACCATCCTTGCTGCCCGCCAATATCATCCCTTGAGAGAGCTCTCCACGAAGTTTAACAGGTTTCAAATTCGTTACGCATATCACTTTTTTGCCTACTAAATCTTCAGGTTTATAGTGCTGAGCAATGCCTGATACGACTTGCCGTTTCTCATAACCTAAATCAAGCTGCAGTTTAAGAAGCTTATCCGCTTTCTTTACCGGCTCCACTTCCATGACCTGAGCAACACGAAGCTCTACTTTTGTAAAGTCATCAATGGTGATTTCATCAACCTCTGGAATCGTCTCTTCCACTTTTTCCTCGGCCTCAGGAGCTCCACCCTGCATTTGTTCTTTAATATATAAAACTTCCTCTTCCATATCCAAACGGGGGAAGATCGGCTCACCCTTCAAAACTTTTGTTTCAGCAGGAATTTGACCGAACTCAGCTAAGCTATCCCATGATTTTAAAGCATTATCTTTGATGCTAAGCTGAGCAAAGATTTTTTCCGGTGTTTGCGTCAAGAAAGGCTTTAAGAGAATGGCCGTCCTGCGTAATGACTCCGCCAAATGAACCATGACACTGGCAAGGTCTTCTTTCCTTGATTCATCTTTAGCAAGAGTCCATGGTTGGGTTTCATCAATGAATTTATTAGTTCTGCTCACGAGTTGCCAAATGGATGTGAGTGCAACTGAAAATTCCATGTTTTCCATGGCTTCCTCATACTTGCCTACCGTGCTTTGGTTCATTTCAACCAAAGCTTTTTCGAATTCGCCATTTGATCCTTCGTAACTTGGAATAACACCATCAAAGTACTTATTGACCATTGCCACTGTTCTATTTAATAAATTCCCTAAATCATTTGCAAGGTCAAAATTGATCCGTTCTACAAACCCTTCCGGTGTAAATACTCCATCAGAACCAAATGGGACTTCACGCAATAAGTAATACCGTAAAGAATCCAAACCATAACGATCAATCAATGTAACGGGATCCACTACATTCCCTTTTGATTTGGACATTTTACCATCTTTCATGAGAAGCCAGCCATGTGCAAAGACTTTCTTAGGAAGCGGTACGTCAAGAGCCATTAACATAATCGGCCAATAAATTGTATGGAAACGGACAATTTCCTTTCCGACAAGATGTACATCCGCAGGCCAATAATTCAGGTATTTAGAGTCATTATCCGTTCCATACCCTAATGCCGTTATATAGTTAGTCAATGCATCAATCCATACATAAATAACGTGCTTTGGATCTCCTGGCACCTTGATGCCCCAATCGAAAGTAGTACGTGAAACGGCCAAATCTTCCAATCCAGGTTTGATGAAGTTATTGATCATTTCGTTTTTGCGGGATTCCGGTTGAATGAAATCCGGATTTTCCTCATAAAACTTCAGTAATCGATCCGCATATTTACTCATCTTAAAGAAATAAGACTCTTCTTTCACCTTTTCAACAGGTCTGCCGCAATCTGGACAGTTTCCATTGCTTTCTTCCACCTGACGATCCGTGAAGAAAGATTCACAAGGTGTACAATACCATCCTTCATATTGATCCAAGTATATATCACCCTGGTCCAATAGCCTTTTAAAGATCTTGGCTACAACCTCTTTATGGCGATCTTCTGTCGTCCTAATGAAATCATCATAAGAAATATCAAGTTTTTCCCAGAGCTCTTTAATCCCTGATACGATATTATCTACATATTGCTGTGGAGTGATTCCTTCTTCAGCTGCTTTACGCTGGATTTTTTGACCATGTTCATCAGTGCCTGTTAAATACATGACATCAAAACCACGCATCCTTTTATAACGAGCCATGGCATCACCTGCCACTGTCGTATATGCGTGCCCTATATGTAAATTACCACTCGGATAATATATGGGTGTCGTGATATAGAATGTTTTTAATTTTTCTTGCACTTCGTTCCCTCCTCATCTTTTGCAAAACCGCTTTAGGACTGCCCAAAGCCATAAGACTATATATTTAAGCTATTATCTCTATTTTAACGCTATATACGATTCTACGCGACAATAATCACTAATCAACATGTTAATAGAATAAAAAATAATATAAGTAAATGTCATTTTAAAAATAAGGGTTCATGATGTGAGCTTCCCTTATGTCAGCATTACCTCTTACCTCAACAAAATATACCTAAAATTCTTTTTTTGTGCAACAACTCACAAATTTGAAAATATTCCTGGAAAATTATCCTTAATTCAGAACTTTTGTTTTGAAACTAAATTGCATTTAATCATATAATAAAGATGGAGAGATACATGCACACTTTGTCGAATCGTGGTGAATTGAGTAATTATTTGCAGCCTATTTATTTCTTGAATTATAAAGACATAAACATTTTTTTCTCTTTAAAAGTCTTTTTTTCATCGGAATGCAGCCGCTTTCTTTTTTACAAAAAAATGAAAATAAATCATTGACGGATTTGGGAATGGCTGGTATTATAAATTTATAAAAAAATTTGTCGAATATTGGCGAAAAAAATAGAAATAGGGTACTAGATTGTAACTGAGAGGAGAATTTTAAAATGAAATCTACAGGTATTGTTCGTAAAGTTGATGAGTTAGGCCGGGTGGTTATTCCAATCGAACTTCGTCGTACATTGGGTATCGCTGAGAAAGATGCTCTTGAGATCTATGTTGATGACGAACGCATCATCTTGAAAAAATACAAACCAAACATGACTTGCCAAGTTACAGGTGAAGTTTCCGATAATAACCTTACACTTGCTAATGGTAAATTGATTCTTAGTCGTGAAGGTGCTGAATTACTTATCCAAGAAATTCAACAAAACTTCACTGCTTCTAAATAAATGATATAAATAAAAAAACTTCCGATCTCCGGAAGTTTTTTTATGCTTATTTATCGTTATAATTTTTATTGTACATCAATGTGATACGCTTGATATACATCGCGTTTTTGTATATTGCGATCTTTTGCGACCTGCTTGATTGCGTCCTTTGAATTGAGCTGCTTGTTTTCTATATAATGATTAACATGACCGACTAAATCAAGTGCCGCCCACCAAGCTTCCTCAGATTCATCCTCAGTCAATTGTCCACCTTCTATTATTAAACAGAACTCACCGCGAATCTCGGATTCCATCGCCCACGTCAATGCTTCACTTACCGTCCCTCGAATGAACTCTTCAAATTTCTTAGTTAATTCGCGACATAATACTATTCGACGGTCACCTAAAATTTCATGCATATGTTTCAATGTTTCTTTTAATCGATGTGGCGATTCATAAACGATCCATGTGGATTCCATTTTTTTTAACTTTTCCAGCTCCTGCTTTTTTTCTTTTGCTCCCCGTTGTAAAAAGCCATAAAAGTAAAAAGGCTGTGGAATGAGCCCAGATGCAATCAATGCAGTTAATGCAGCATTGGCACCTGGCAACGGAATGACTTTAAACTGTTCAGCAATGGCATCTTTGACCAGTTCATATCCCGGATCGGATATCGTTGGCAAGCCCGCATCACTTACCAATGCGATGACCTCTCCTGATCGAAGCCGCTCGAGCATCTGTTTCCCGCTATATTCTTTATTATGTTCATGGTAACTGACGATAGGTGTCGAAATTTCAAAGTAGTTGCATAATTTCTTCGTATTTCGTGTGTCCTCAGCTGCAATGACATCCGCTTCCTTTAAGATTCTTAAAGCCCGAAAGCTCATATCTTCAAGGTTTCCTATCGGTGTAGGAACGAGATATAGAGCTGGCTCCAATCCTTCTTTTTCAAAACTCTTTTGTTGCCACATATCATGCATCCTCCTTTGCCATCCACTTTTGCTTTTGTTTTCTTGTTAATTGCTTAAACTTATATTCAGCCCGCATGGCCAATGTCTGTGTTTCAAATATTTCATGATGAATCAGTTCAACCGGGGTCCGTCCTCGGGTATACTTTGCCCCCCTGCCTTGATTATGAGCATCAATCCTACGATCCAAGTCATTTGTATACCCAGCATAATAGCTGCCGTCCTTGCATTTTAAAACATAAAAATAGTGCTTATTCCTCTCCATATAAAATCCTTTTTATTTCCGGATTATAATCATTTTGGTCGTTATACACAACAAGAGGAGGTAAAATCTTCAAGTCAGGGTTGCCGTCCTTTATCCCTTCAATTAGAATCGTATTTGCTTCTTTCGAACTTTTTGGATAAACGAATTGCAATCGCTTCGGTTCAATCCTGTACATCCTCATTAATCGCAGGATATCCATCAGACGGCCCGGCCTATGAACGAATGCCGCTTTTCCACCTTGACGCAGCAACTGGCTTGAAATACGCATGACGTCCTCAAGATTACACATTATTTCATGACGGGCAATTGCAAAATGCTCATTTTTATTCATTTCCTCAATTGATGGCGTCGGGAAATAGGGTGGATTGCAAGTAACCACGTCATACTTGCTGTATCCTATCTGCTTCGGAATCTCTTTTATATCCCCATGAATCATTTCAATCCGGGAGGATACGCCATTATAGTCCATGCTCCTCTTGGCCATGTCATATAACCGCTCTTGAATCTCAACACCCGTAATGGTCCCTTTCGTTCTTGTACTCAGCAGCAAGGGGATGACCCCATTCCCTGAGCAAAGATCTACGATTTTCCCTTTTTGGATCGGGACATTTACGAACCTTGATAATAAAACGGCATCTAATGAAAAAGAGAATACTGATGGGCTCTGGATGATCCTTAAATTCTCAGCCAATAGATAATCCAGGCGTTCATCTCCTTTAAGTTCTACCATTGCTGTTACCCTCCTAATTATGTATGGAAAACGCATGTTTAGGGTCCATGCTTCGACATTCGTATCGTAAAAAAAGGGATCTGACTCATAGTATGCGTCAGACCCCGAATCACTATATATTGTAAACGGTCTATCTATCACGTAAAAGAGATGGAACATCTTTTATATTATTCCATTATCACTTTTTGTTTAAAAAAGATAAACAGAACAGGCAATCTCCTTCTTTTCGTAAACTGCCAAAATGCAGATTGCAAATATGGAAGCCTTCTTGATAGATACGGGCTAGATTATCATAGCCTTCCCCGATATCCATAACCTTGTCCGTACTAGCAGTACGGTTTTTCACTTTTTGTTTAACCTTCACTGCAGCAGGCGCACTTTCGACTTCCACAAGGCCTAACCGATGACGCAAGTGTTCGTTCTCCAGCTTGAGCGACTGATTTTCCTCAAGGATTTCAGCTAAGTTCTGCTTCAATTCTCCAAGCTGCTTATATAATTGGCCTATCTGGGTTTCCATATTGGTCACCGACTCAAAAATATCTTTCTTATCCACGCTCTCCCACCACCTTAATAATCTGTGGCTTGAATAGAAACGGCTCCCTCTTTTAGAATCTCATCAAGAGTATACTCTAATACTCTTTCCTGCTCGATTAGTTCAATCTGAAGTACGCGTTCTAGAATATTAAGCCCCACTACCTTGCCTTTGCCACCAGGCGTATTAATCATTTCACCTAAATCAGGAAGCATTTCCTTCGCACTTTCATACTCGTCATTTTCATATTTCAGACAGCACATCAATCGACCGCATAATCCTGAGATTTTTGTAGGGTTCAATGATAAATTCTGATCCTTCGCCATTTTGATGGAAACCGGTTCAAAATCTCCAAGAAATGTGGAGCAACAAAGCATTCTGCCACAAGGTCCAATGCCACCAAGCATCTTGGCCTCATCCCTTACCCCAATTTGGCGCAGTTCTATCCGAGTTCTGAATATGGCAGCTAAATCTTTGACTAAATCACGGAAATCCACGCGACCATCCGCTGTAAAGTAAAACACGACCTTATTTCTGTCGAAAGTATATGACACATCAACCAGCTTCATATCCAGCTTATGCTCAACAACCTTTTGGCAACATATAGAGTAGGCCTCTTCTGCAGCCGCCTTGTTCTCATCAACAATCAGCTTATCTTTTGCATCAGCGACCCGAAGTACTTTTTTTAACGGCAGGACAACATCGTTTTCATCTACTTGTTTACGGGCTGTAACAACTTTACCGAATTCAACACCGCGGACAGTCTCCACTATTACAAAATCGTCCTTAGGAATAGCGAATTCACCCGGATCAAAGTAGTATATTTTGCCCGCCTTTTTAAAACGGACACCTACAACATCATACAAATCATGATCCCTCCTGCAAATTCAGCACAAGCTGTTCCATCAACAGCTGTGGATTCGTGTTGGACATCAGCTTCCGTTTTGCTTCCAAAATACAACCCATATTTTCAGCAAGGCGTCTTGGGGAAAGATGAAGAGCGTGAGTTTCAAATTCCTTCAGTTTATTTTGGAATACAACGAAGTCCTTTTTGTCCAACTGAATGTATAATAAATCCTTATATATAAGAAGTAACAAATCAAGACCTCTGTCAACCTGTTCTCTTTCTTTAAAGTGTGAAAACCAATCCGTCTGCAGGTACAACAATGCCTTCAAGGAATTAAGTTTTAACACTTCATATAATTTTACCACTATTTTTTGAGCTTGTACAAACCATTCATCATTGCTAAGCTCGATTCCAGCTTCCACATTCTGTGTTATATGTGCGATAACCGAGGCAAGCTGCGGTTCTAAATCCTGTTCTATCAGCTTCCGTTTCACATTCTCCGGGGATAATGGCTTGAACGAAATCACTTGGCATCTTGATAAAATGGTCGGCAGAATCCTTTGAAGCTGTTCGGTCATCAATATTGCTACGGTATCGGCCGAAGGTTCTTCTAAAAATTTCAATAGACTGTTGGCTGCCCCCACTGACATTTTGTCCGCATCGGCAATCATATAAACCTTTCGATCCGCCTCTACGCTTTTTTTCGAAAATTCTTCTTGGAGCCCCTTAATTTGTTCTTTCTTTATTGAAAGACCGTCTCTTTCTATTAAATGGACATCAGGATGGTTCCCACTGGAAATCCGTTTGCAATTTCGGCAAAGTTCGCATGGCTTATAACCCGCTTTTGGTGCTTCACATAATAAGCTTTTGGCAAAGGTTTTGCTTATATCTTGCTTACCCGTCCCTTTTTCCCCTTCAAATAAATACGCATGAGCCACCCTGTTCTTCATTATGCTATTTTGCAGCATCATCATTACCTGCGGCTGAATTTGATTCATGTCCTGCCATGTTTTATCCAAAACCATCAACTCACTTAAGTATATAAATTAATCAGAAGACCTTTAATTTCACCTATCATTTCCAATATTTCAAGCGAGCTTTTCTCTTTATTAAGAATTTCCTCGCTTAACTCCACTAATCTTGCATCTATCGTTTCCACGGTTTTCAACGGCCGGCTCTGTCCATATTGGTTCCAGCTAGTGGATTGCTTCAGTTCCAGTCCATATTCAACCGCTTCTTTAACAAACCGTTTCACTAATGCTTTATATTTTGCCAGTTCCCTAAAAGTACGTGACCTTACTAAACGCTGTCCCGCCCCTTCTATATCGCCTATCAAACGGTTTAATGTTTGGATTTGCATTTTTTGATCCTGTGTCTGGACCATTTGTTGAAATCTTCCATTCCCGATTTGAAACTGTTTGGCATCCTGGCGCGATTTATCCAGCTTAATAGGAGTATCATGGTTGATTTTCATAATGAACCTCCCTGCGGCTAACCGTTAGAATTGTAAAAAGTTTTCAACCGGCAGAACAAAAATGGTCGCACCGCCTACTTGAATCTCCACTGGGTAAGGTACATAGGACTCGGCATTCCCACCCATCGGAGAAACCGGTGATACTAACTGGGATCGTGACTGGCAATTCTGTTTGATGATCTGGATGGCTTGGTCAACACGTTCATCCTCTGTGCCAATCATAAAAGTCGTATTACCTGATTTTAAAAACCCGCCAGTGCTGGCTAGCTTGGTTGTTCCGAAATTATTTTCAACTAATTCATTTAGCAGGCGATGACTATCCTTGTCTTGAACGACAGCAATGATCATTTTCATTCTCATCATCCTCCGGTTACTCTGAATTTTTCCTAACTCCATTATAGCAACTAGTCTTTGCTTGGAATAGTATTCGGGTTGAATAATATGGAAACCTAATATTTAATTCCCTGTTTTCTCCAGATAATTAAACAAACTGGCTTTCGCTTCTTCAAAAACTTCATCAACTGTCCGTCCTGCATCAATGATAATAAAACGGTCTTCCCATCTATTTATAATGGACTGATACCCCTCACAAACTTTTTTATGAAAATCCAGGGCTTCAAGATCCAGCCGGTTCACTTCACGTTCCCCATTGGCCTGGATACGTCTCAATCCTTCTTCTGGATCTATATCAAAAAAGAAAGTGGCATCGGGCATCATATCTCCAATTGCGAATTTATTGATACTGTAAACCTCTTCAATATCCAAACCCCTTGCATGGCCTTGGTAGGCTAACGAGCTATCTATAAATCGGTCACAGAGGACAATTCCCCCTCGTTCCAACTCCGGCATGACCACTTCCACTAAATGCTGACGTCTAGCCGCTGCATATAATAAGGCCTCTGTTCTCGAGTCCATAGCTGTATTATCCTTATTAAGGATCACTTCCCTAATCTGCTCCGAAATGGGGACTCCCCCTGGCTCACGCGTTAATAGGACTTTGTAGCCTTCTTGTTGCAGAGCCTTGCCAAGCATTTGGGTAATTGTTGTTTTCCCGGCACCCTCGGGCCCTTCCATTGTAATAAAAATACCACGTTTCATCGATGTACCTCCAAGGTTCTTTGTTTGTAGTATATCATTTTAACCAGCATGCCCGCTTTCATAAACGATCAACTCTCCGTTTGAAAGGGAGGAACCTCCATGAAACCTTGATCCCAGTTCAAGCAGTCTCTTCAAATTGGTAATATGATCTGCCGTAATCATTTCCCCGGACATAATTAATGGAATTCCTGGCGGATAAGGGATGACCATCTCGGCAGATACCTCTCCTACGGCTTCTCTCAATACAACCGGTCTCGATTTACTATGCTTCATGACGGAGTAAGTAATTTCCAGAGCCGTAATCGAACTTCCAGCAAACCAGCTACCCACTTGATTCGCTTCGGCGCTTCCAGTTCTGTCTTTAGTCGCACTCTTTATATTTTGAACGATTTCTTGAAAGGGAAAATCGATACTCATTTTTAATAAAGGTAAAATCATTAATAAATTATTAGGATCAGCTAATTCTGTAAAAATGCCTTCGGCTTCACATAGCTGCTGTAACTCAAACCCGCTTAAGCCATTTGTTGATTGAATGACTACTTTCAACGGGTCTGCTGAAGTACCTGGTGGCGCCTCTAACACCCTTACTGTTTGTAGGGCGCCCAATTCCCGTCTGAAATCTGATATCTTTTTAATAAGGGATTTTTTATCTTCTGATGTAAAAGTGGCTAAGTATGCTCTGGCTAAGTCGAGCGATCCCATAATTGGGTAAGACGGGCTGCTAGACTGAAGCATTTGTAAATAGAATGATACTTGCCCCACATCAACTAAGGATGAATTGACATGAAGATATGACCCCATCGTCATAGCCGGCAGTGTTTTATGTGCTGAATGGACAACGGCATCTGCCCCTGCGAAAATAGCTGATTTAGGAAACGGACTTCCTAACTGAAAGTGAGCGCCATGTGCTTCGTCCACCAGCACCGGGATTCCCTTTTGATGTGCAAGTCTCACCAATTCCGTCAAGTCTTCACCAAGACCATAATAATTCGGGTAGGTTACAACGATGGCTTTAACATCTGGATTGGCACTCAAAGCTTCTTCAATTAATTTTGATCCTACACCACCAGCAATGCCCCATTCCTCATAAAAATCCGGCTGTAAAAAAATCGGCTGTACATTCGCTAACATCAACCCATGCAAAATTGATTTATGGCAATTTCTTTGGACAAGCACTTTATCACCTTCACGGCAGGTAGCAAGAATCATCGCAATGTTGCCTACGGTTGACCCATTAACCAGAAAGTAACTGTTCTTTACCCCATATAAATCAGCGAGCAGTTGCTGGGACTTTAAAATGGCGCCCTCTGGAGCATGAAGGTCATCTAAACCGCTTATCTCCGTGGCATCTATGCCAAGCAGGGGGTTATATATTGCTTCGCCCTTTTTACTAAAGACCCATCCATTTTTATGTCCTGGCACATGCAGGGATATTGGTCTTTTTTTATAAAGGGCACTCATTGCATCGAACAATGGTGTCTGTGATTGATTCATTTTTCTCTTCCCTCAAATCATAGTATTTTTTCATTTTATCAAATAAGTTCATATTTATCTCTTATTGCTCGACAGAAAGGCAATTATGTATCTTCGAACACTCTGTTTAGATACAGAAACGCAGCTTGTTACCAAGCATTCTTCTAAAGTACCAAAAAAAGAGTCAGAGAATAAAGAAACACTCCATTTCTTCATTCTCTGACTCTTTAACTTTTCACAAACTGCTTATTCATGAAAATATTTCAGGATTATTGATTTTTCTTAATTGCTTTAAGTAATATTTGTACTTTGGATCGTTCGTATCCGTCCCGATCATATCCCTTTCACATTCCTCACAAATAAAAGTCGTATATAGATGTATTCCCATCCCTTTTATTTGTTCACAAACCACGCACGATTCCCCTGCCGTTGTTTTGGTTGTTGTTGTCCCCAACATCTCCACCTCCATACCTGCATTCTCCCCAAAAACCATTGTTCACATACATTAATTTAAATAGTTTAAGAGAACCGGGGATGCTTTTAACAATGTATGATGAAGTTTTTCAATACGTGTATGTCTTTATAAAAGTTTCCATAATTGATAAACCCTTTATATCTAATGATCTTTCTTTTCATTCAACAAAAAAGACCAGCCGGATGGCTGATCTTTTAAATGGCTTGGCGGCGTCCTACTCTCACAGGGGGAAACCCCCAACTACCATCGGCGCTGAAGAGCTTAACTGCCGTGTTCGGAATGGGAACGGGTGTGACCTCTTCGCTATCGCCACCAAACATATCAGGAACGTTGTTCCTTCAAAACTAGATAATAAGAAGGTATTTCATTTTTTAAAAAGCTTTGGTTAAGTCCTCGATCTATTAGTATCAGTCAGCTCCACATGTCGCCACGCTTCCACCTCTGACCTATCAACCTGATCATCTTTCAGGGATCTTACTAGCTTGCGCCATGGGAAATCTCATCTTGAGGGGGGCTTCATGCTTAGATGCTTTCAGCACTTATCCCGTCCGCACGTAGCTACCCAGCTATGCCTTTGGCAAGACAACTGGTACACCAGCGGTGCGTCCATCCC